>JBEAYK010000106.1:0-4732 GCA_041159305.1 Pseudomonadota bacterium | reverse complement strand
GGCCCTCACCGTGGTCGTGCCCGGGGCGCCTGCCCTGCTGCGCGGCTGGAGCCGACACCATTCCCTCCGCCCTGAACCCGTCGGCGGTGAACTTGTCGAACCGTCGAAAGGCTCCAATAAGGGCACGGGAATCAACTGGCATGACCGGGATCGACCTGATGAGCGACGGCATCAGAGGCTTGAACTTCTTTCGCTTCTTATGCGGCTCTTGGGCCGACGTCACTGATAGGAACTTGCCGCCAAAGCTTGGTTAGCCGAATTTGCCATTTTGCTCCCGTTAACGTTGAATAAAGTCTGTCCTGTTGAGCGCGTTGTTTGACTGGACTTGGTCAATCTCCATTATTATAAACAAAGTTTGAATTTGTAATTATTAATACATAATATTATGATAATAAAGGGAATAGTGATTGCGATTAAAACAAGAACTATTCTTATTGACATCCGTCTAGTGAAGCGCAAAATCACGATATCAAGGGGGAATCTTACTCTAAAAATGTCTTATAGCCCGTCCAGAGCCAGCAAGCTTTTGATTTTGCTAGGGGTGCCAAATGGGAATAGAAAGTTACGAAAAATTCAGGTTAATCGACCGTGAAGCAGTTAGCCTGAAAGCCAGAGAACAGATACGCACAATTCGTCAATACCAGCATCTGCAAACCCACATGTCGATGCGCACCATTAGCCTGTGTGCGGCGGGTTTTGGTGCAATCATGATGGCGTCCAGCGTCATCATTCAAATTCCGATGATCAAAATCACAGACCCAGCGCCTGTCACTGGGCTGGGCTTCATCATTGGCCTGATGTTTGTCATCTTCAGCATAAAAATATTGTATGGCGGCAAGCTTTTAACCATCCGAAGAAAACGTTTCTTTGCCCTGATCACCGTGATTTCGTCGATTTTGGCCGTTTACATCAACGGCACAATTTCATTGCCTTGGATTCCTGCTGGAATACTTTTTCTTCACCTGTTGCTTCCTTACAGACAGTCTCTTTATACTTCCGCATTCACCATAGCCATGATTCCGGTTGCACTCTATTTCCAAGGGGACGGAACAGTCATCGGTCAACACATCCGTGTGATCGGGGCAAGCATGAGTGTTTTACTGATGATGCAATGCATTATGCGCAATATTTCCGAGATTGCCAGCGACTCCATGGAAACAACGGGAGGCCTAAATGGCCTAATAAGCAAACTGGAAAGCGACCTGTACATAAGTATCGAAGAAAAAAACAGAGCTTCTTCGGAAGACCCGGAATCTGGCCTGATAAATCACTATGGTATTTCGTTATATGAACCGCAACTTCTGTCACGGATAGAAAACGGAGAAGAACTGATTGTCGCAGCCATCCGCTGCAATCGATTCTCAGACAGCATCTCGATGCTGCCGGACAAAGAACGCTATGTGTTATTGAGTAAATCAATACGAAGAATCCAGGACTACATCGGTGAAAAATCGATTCTCGCGAGAGTTAGCCGCAACGATTACATCGCAATCCTCGAAAACTCGGATTTTGGGAGACTATCCACCCTGTTAGAGAGCTTCAAGGAACCCATATCCCACGGACAGAGTCGGATCGTGATAACACCATTCATCGGTTATGTACGCATGAAAAGCGACTGCAGCGACATCCTGCTTGCTGTCCGAAAATCGGAAATCGCACTGGCGAGTGCCACCGAGCAAAACCGGATCAATGCCGTTGAATTCGACGACAACATGCTGAACTCGATTACAGGCCGCAATGAACTGCTGAATGACCTCGCCGCGGACGTATCGCTGTCGCAGTTTGAACTCAAGTTCCAGCCGATTGTCGACCTCCAAAGCGGCGAAATCCATAAATTCGAGGCACTCATGCGCTGGAACCATCCGGAGAAGGGAATGATACCGCCGAATAACTTCATTCCCATGGCCGAATCGTCCAGCCTGATATTCAGAATGACCGACTGGGTCATCGCGACCGCACATTCGAAATTGCTGGATCTGCGGGAATCCCTCGGGGAGCCCATCAAAATCAGTGTCAACATCCCGGCGGTATACCTGGAAAATGGCGCAGCCGACAGAGCCATCTTCATCAACAATCTGCGTGCGATAAGCAGTTCATTCGAAGGCATGGTTCTTGAGATTACGGAAGGTAGCATGCTTCGCACCACCCCTGAACTAATCGACCTCATGAACGATCTGCGCGGGCTCCATTTCGAGTTTGCGCTCGATGATTTCGGTGTCGGCCATTCAAATCTTTCCCGGCTCGAGGATATTCCGCTTTCCTATCTGAAAATCGACAAATCCTTCGTGGATAAAATCGAAACCAGCAAGACCAAATACTACATCTGCACAACTATCATCAAATGCGCGCATCAACTGGGACTCAAAGTCGTCGCTGAAGGTATTGAGAACGATCTGCAGCATGACCTGCTGAAAAAAGCCAAATGTGATTTTGGCCAAGGCTACCTGTTTTCCAAACCGGTCTCCGCTGAGCTGCTGCCCGGGCTCGTCGCCTCCTGCAGGCTGAGCGTTTGAGCCGACCCCATGCTGCGCCAGCCCCGCCAGACCCGAAATCGACCCGAGGCGAGCCGGGTTCCGGCATGCACTTTTGCAACTGACCCGGTTTTGGTGAAATCCCGCCCTTTCCGGGCGGGGTAAATGTGACATAGTTCACAATTAGTTTGCATCTAGTTCACAGTTAGTTTGCATTGAGCCCTCCCAAACCCCTTATCTTAAACTTTGCAATCAATGGGATATCGCACATTTATGCGATTCGGGCTGAGGTCGAAACCCTGCTGTGGACACACGACCCGAACCGGGAGGATGCATGCTTCCGCATTCGCCTGAAAATCTGCCCCCGATTCCGGACCGCAGCGCCGGCATTCCGGCCGTGATGCGCGAGACGCGTCAGTCGTTGAACCGGCTGGAGCAACGCTTCCACCACTATGCCATGCCGTCCATGCGCACGCTGAGCTGGATGGCCCTGCTGATCGGTGAAATCCTGATCGTGCAGGCACTGCTGGTGCAGTGGAATGTGTTCGACATCGGTCGCAATACCCCCCGCCCCGGACTCGGACTGCTGGCCGGTGCCCTCTGCGTCGGCGCCGGCCTGTTGCTGATGCAGCGGAAAAACCAGGACGAGGCCCAGGTCCGCTACCTGCTCGCCGGCACGGCCATTGCGGTGTACATCTTCGCCATCACCATGGGCGGCAGTGGCTCGGTGTTGTATCTTTCAGCCGTGCTGGCGGCACTGCACATGCTGTTGTACCCGGTGCTTGCATTGCGGGTATCGCTTGCGGTCACTGCTCTGACCCTGCTGCTGGCATCGGTCTCCCTCACCAGCACACAGGCCCCCGGCCTACTGGGCCAACTCACCGCCGGACTGATGGTCATTGCGGTGATGCAGGCCCTGGTCCGTCAATACGAGCGCAGTAACGTCTCGGCGCTGAAGGATATCCGCAACTTCGGCAATCAGGTCGGACGGCTCGAAAGCGAGCTCATCATCAGTCTGGATGAGCGCGAAATCGCCGAAATGACCGACGGCATGACCGGCCTGCTCAATATCGGCGGCTTTGAATCGGTCGCCAACGCCCAGATCAGCCGCGCCGCGCCGGACGACAGCTTCCACCTGCTGATGATCCGCTTCCAGAAGCTGGAGGACTACATTGCCGTACTTTCGGTGAATGAACGCGTTCTGGTGCTGGGCAACATCGTCAGCCGCCTGAAGGAATTGGCCGGCGAAGGCGCCGTGCTGGCACGCATCGGCAAGGACGAGTTCGCCGTGCTGCTGCCCTCGGACGATCTGAGCGACTCGGAAATGGATGCCTCGATCCGCCTGATCCATGACAGTCTGAAGCGGCCGCTGGCCGGGGCCTCGAAATCGGTGGTACCGGCGCCGGCCATCGGCGTCAGTGTCTGGCCGGAAGACAGCCGTGACATCAACCGTCTGCTCGGCATGTCCGAAATCGCGCTGATGCGTGCCATCGAAAGCCGCAGCGGCAATCCGATGCATTACGACGAGGTGATGCAGATCGAAGCCGAGGAACGCGCCGCAATCACCCAGGACCTGGAACTGGCCATCGACCGCAACGAATTCGAACTCTACTACCAGCCGATCATCGATCTGAGCAGCGGCGTCGCGCACAAGGTCGAGGCGCTGATCCGCTGGAACCACCCGGCTCGCGGCATGATCTCGCCAGTGCAGTTCATTCCACTGGCCGAGTCCTCCGGGCAGATCATCGGCTTGACCGAATGGGTCATCGATGCCGCACTGCAGCAGCTGCGGCAATGGCGAACCGCGCTCGATCCGGATATCGAAATCAGCGTCAACATTCCCTCGGCCTATCTCGAATACTGCATCGAGAACGAGGAATACGTCCTCGAGCGTCTGGTGCGCATGAGCATCCCGTCGCGCGGGTTCACGTTCGAGATCACCGAGGGCAGCTTCCTCAGCATGACCGCCGAGATGCAGCGTTTCATGTCGATCCTGGAGTCGATCGGCATCCAGATCGCCATGGATGATTTCGGGGTCGGCTATTCCAACCTGTCGCAACTCGAACGCTTGCCGCTCAATTTCCTGAAAATTGACAAATCCTTCGTCGATGGCATCGAATACTCGACCCAGAAACTGGCGATCTGCCGCGCCATAATTAAAGTCGGACACGAGCTCGGCCTGCGCATCGTCGCCGAAGGCATCGAGAATCCGGGGCAGCAGTCCCTGCTGAGCAAAGCCAAGTGCGATTTCGGCCAAGGTT
>JBEAYK010000105.1:0-4788 GCA_041159305.1 Pseudomonadota bacterium | reverse complement strand
ACCCAGCCGGAAGCCAACATCATCAAGCTGCCCAACATCAGCGCTTCGGTGCCGCAGCTAAAAGCCGCCATCGCCGAGCTGCAGGCCCAAGGCTATGCGCTACCGGATTTTCCGGAAGAAGCGCGCAGCGACGAGGAAAAGGACATCAAGGCGCGTTATGCCCGGGTCATGGGCAGCGCGGTCAATCCGGTGCTGCGCGAAGGCAACTCCGACCGGCGAGCGCCGTTGTCGGTGAAGAACTATGCACGCAAGCATCCGCACAAAATGGGCGCCTGGCGTTCCGATTCCAAAACCCATGTGGCGCATATGGCCGAAGGCGACTTCTACGGTAGCGAGCAATCGGTGCAGATCAGCCAGGCCGGCAATGTCGTCATCGAGTTCACCGGCAACGACGGCCAGCGCTTCTTGCTCAAACGCGATCTCAAGGTCGGTGTCGGTGAACTGCTCGATGCTTCAGTGATGCGCGCCAAAGCCTTGGCGGCCTTCATTGATGAACAGATCGCCGATGCCCGCAGTCAAAATGTGCTGTTCTCACTGCACCTGAAAGCGACCATGATGAAGGTGTCCGATCCGATCATGTTCGGCATTGCGGTCAAACGCTTCTACGCCGACGTGCTGACCAAGCACGCGGCAGTGCTGGACGAGGCCGGATTTGATGCCAACAACGGCATCGGCGATCTGGTCGCGCGCCTGCCGCAATTGCCGGAAACCGTACGCGCCGAAATCGAAGCCGATCTGGCCGCGCAGTATGCCGTGCGCCCGGGCGTGGCCATGGTGAATTCCGACAAAGGCATCACCAATCTGCATGTGCCGAGCGACGTCATCGTCGATGCTTCCATGCCGGCGATGATCCGTGATAGCGGCGGCATGTGGAATGCCGAAGGCAAATTGCAGGACACCAAAGCGGTGATTCCGGATCGTTGCTATGCCGGCATCTATCAGGTTGTCATCGACGACTGTAAAGCCAAGGGCGCATTCGATCCGGCCAGCATGGGCTCGGTGCCGAATGTGGGCCTGATGGCGCAGGCTGCCGAAGAATACGGTTCGCATAATAAAACTTTCCAGATCACGGCCGATGGCGTGGTGCGCGTGCTCGATGCCGAAGGCGAAGTACTGATGCAGCACACGGTCGAAGCCGGCGACATCTGGCGCATGTGCCAGACCAAAGACGCGCCGGTGCGCGATTGGGTCAAGCTGGCGGTCAACCGTGCGCGCCTGAGCAACACCCCGGCGGTATTCTGGCTGGATGCCGCCCGTCCGCATGATCGGAACCTGATTGCCTTGGTCGAGCGCTATCTGGAAGAACACGACACCACAGGTCTCGACCTCCGCATTCTGGCGCCGGTGGACGCCATGCGCCACACGCTGGCACGCACCCGCCAAGGCCTGGACACCATTTCGGTGACCGGCAATGTGCTGCGCGACTACCTGACCGATCTGTTTCCGATCATGGAGCTCGGTACCAGCGCAAAGATGCTGTCGATCGTTCCGTTGATGGCCGGCGGCGGCCTGTTCGAAACCGGTGCCGGCGGCTCGGCGCCGAAACACGTGCAGCAGTTCACCGCCGAAAATTACCTGCGCTGGGATTCGCTCGGCGAGTTCCTGGCCTTGGCAGCCTCGCTCGAACATCTGGCCGAAACCACCGGCAATGCCCGCGCCCGCGTTCTGGCGGATGCGCTGGACATCGCCAATGGCCGCTTCCTCGACACCGACAAATCGCCGGGCCGCAAGCTCGGCACCATCGACAACCGCGGCAGCCATTTCTATCTCGCCCTGTATTGGGCCCAGGCGCTGGCGGCGCAGGACGCCGATGCGTCGCTGAAGGCCCGCTTTGTGCCAATCGCCAAAGCCCTGACCGAGAACGAGGACAAGATCGTCGCCGAACTTCTTGCCGTGCAGGGTCTCGCGGTGGATATCGGCGGCTATTACCGTCCGGACGCGGCAAAAATGGCGGCAGCGCTTCGCCCCAGTGCCACGCTGAACGAAGCTTTGGCCGCGCTGTAACCCTTGCCATGAAATCCATCGCCCTGCGCTACATCCTTGTTGGCCTGTTGGCCGGCGCGTTGATTACGGCGGCCGTTGCCTTTGTGTTCATGCGCCAGCAGACGCCAGAGGCACCGCCGCGCGCCACGTCGGTGGCCGATTTGCCGCGCTTCGAAACCTTTGGTTTGGCATTGCCGGCGCTTGGCGTGGATCGCATCGTGCGGGTTTATTTGCCGCCGGCTTATGCCGACTGCAAGGACTGCCGCTATCCGGTGGTGTACTTCATGGACGGACAGAATGTCTTCGATGCCGCGACCAGCTATGCCGGCGAATGGGGCGCCGATGAAGTGCTCGATGGCTTGTATGAAAAGCATGGCTTGTCGGTGATTGCCGTGGCCATCGACCATGGCGGTGAAGCGCGCATGCAGGAGCTCAGCGTGTGGTCCCATCCCGAGTTCGCGCCTGCCAAGGGCGAAGCCTATCTGGCCGATCTCATCGGCACGGTGAAGCCGGCGGTGGATGCACGCTACCGGACGCAGCCGGAGGCCGCCGCCACCGTCATTGCCGGCAGCTCCATGGGCGGATTGATGGCGCATGCGGCCGTGATGCGCCACCCCGAGGTATTCGGCCGTGCTCTGGTTTTCTCGCCCAGCTACTGGTTTTCCCCGGCTATCGCCCAAGAGACCGCAAACACGCCCTTGCAACCCGGACAACGCGTTTACGTTTATGTCGGCGGCTCCGAAGGCGACGACATGCTGTCCGATGCCGAAGCCATGGCCGCGCGCTGGAAAGCCACGCTGCCGCCCACGGCCGCACTGCAGTTTGCCGCTGCCGTCAAGGCCGGTCATAACGAAGCGGCCTGGCGTACAGCCCTGCCCGAAGCCCTTTGCTGGAGCTTGGCACCGGTCTGTGAATCAGTGATGGGAACACCCTAGGCCGTCTGAAGGGAGGGAGTTGCAAGGTTGAAGCGTGGAAGAAGACCGCGCCGTAGCCCTGTTCCAGAAAGCCAATGAAATCTTTATCGGCGGCAAACTGCATCCGCCGCAGCCCTGACGGATGGCAGCGAAATTCGTTAGACTGTGGCCCTACCGTCAACCAAGGGGATTTTTCATGAAGCCGTACCATCTTTTTGCCGCCATCGGCGTGTTGGCATCCGCTGCCGCATTCGCCCAACACGATCACAGCACCGCCACTGCGGACAAGCACGGCATGGATCATGAAAAAAACATGAGCCCGGAAAAAATGGCCGCGCATCACCGCGAGATGCTGCAGGAAATCCTCAAAGGCGATTGGCGCGATCCGAAAAACACGGCCCGCGATCAATACCGCCATCCGCTGGAAACCCTGACCTTCTTCGGCATCACTCCGCACAGCAAGGTCATCGAAATCTCGCCGGGCGGCGGCTGGTATTCCGAAATCATCGCCCCGTATGCCACCAAACACGGCAGCTACACCGGCGCGGTCACCAATCCGGCCGTGATCGAAAAGGAAAGCTCGAAAGCGTATTACGCAAAACAGAACCAGGCCCTGCGCGACAAGTTCGCCGCCAAGCCCGAAATCTTCGGAAAAGCCGCGCTGCATGAATATGATCCGTCCAAGCCGGAGTTCGGCGCGCCCGGCTCAGCCGATGCCGTGCTGACCTTCCGCAACGTGCACAACTGGCGCATGGCCAAGCAGGCCGAAGGCATGTTCGCCGGCTTCTTCGCGGTGTTGAAAAAAGGCGGCACCCTCGGCGTGGTCGAGCACCGCGCCGCCAAGGACGTGGCCGATGACGACAGGTCCGGTTACGTTTCCGAAGCGCAAGTGATTGCGCTGGCCACCAAGGCCGGCTTCAAGCTGGATGCCCGCAGCGAAGTGAACGCCAACCCGAAAGACACCAAGGATTATCCGGGCGGTGTCTGGACCCTGCCGCCGACCTACGGTCAGGGCGACACGGACCGCGCCAAATACCAGGCCATCGGTGAAAGCGACCGCATGACCCTGCGTTTCGTGAAACCCTAAACGGTTTCGCCGGTCTGCAGTTTCCAAAGCGCCGCGTAAGCGGCGTTTTGTTTGAGCAACTCATCATGAGTGCCGGACTCCACGATCCGGCCGCCGTCCAGCACGTGGATGCAATCGGCGAAACGCACGGTCGACAGTCGGTGCGCCACGATCAGGCAGGACCGGCTGTGATTGAGCCGTGCCAGCGAACGCTGGATGGCTGCTTCGGTTTCGTTATCCACCGCCGAGGTTGCCTCGTCCAGAATCAGCAGGGCCGGATTTTTGTATAGCGCCCGTGCCAGCGCGATGCGCTGGCGCTGGCCGCCGGACAGCAGACTGCCGCGTTCACCGACCGGACTGTCGTAGCCGTTCCGCAACGCACTGATGAAGCCGTGCGCTTCGGCCGCCATGGCCGCCTCTTGAACCCGGACAAGATCCGGTGTCTGTCCGTAGGCGATGTTTTCGGCCACGCTGCCGTCGGTCAGGAACGGCTCCTGGGTGACATAGCCGATGGCGGCGCGCAGCGATGATTTCGACAGCATGCGCAGATCCTCGCCGTCGAAACGGATTTCACCGGATTGCGCTTCAATGAAACCGAGCGCCAGTTTGATCAGCGTGCTTTTGCCGCTGCCGGTACCGCCGACCAGCGCGATGGTGGCGCCGGCGGGAATGTTCAGGCTGACGCTGTGCAGCACCGGCGTGGCGCCGTAGGCGAAGCCGACCGCATCGAACGTGAGCGCGCCGCGCACCGGCGCTTTCACCGCCGCCGTTCCGTCGGCCGCCGGTGTGATCTCCAGCAGATCCATGACCCGGTCGACCGAGGCC
>JBEAYK010000104.1:0-6133 GCA_041159305.1 Pseudomonadota bacterium | reverse complement strand
CGCGGGTTTATTGATGCAGCCCGGCAAGGCCTGCGCGCCGAGGGCTTCCGGGGCACAGTCGGGTGCGGCCGGTGTCAGCGTTACCGGCAACGCGCATACAGCGTCCTGCCGGGCCGGATCGACACCGAAGGTCAAAGTCTGCGCACCCTCGGCGGGCGTGTTGCTTTCGGCGGTAATCCGCACCTGTGCATTCGCTTGATCGAGTTGCACACGTTCGGGGGTGCCATCGCCGTCCAGATCCACGCGCAGCGGTTCCGGGCCCTGCGTGGCGCAGGCGGTGAGCAGCAGCGTGATGGCAAAGACTGAAAAGAAAGAGCGTGCTTGATGTTGCATGCAGAACCTCGCGTGTTATTTTGGGGTGAGCGTTTTCGGAACCACAAGCATCATCGCCAGCCAGAGAATTCCGAGCAGCAAGAGCCGCGACAGCACATCGAACCAGGCCGTGAAGGGTAGCCACTCCATTAGGGATCCCAAGGCCAGTGCCAACGGCAAGAGTGGAATGAACATCACCCAGCCGAACAGGATATTGAATACTGCCACTGCGAGCAGCACGGCCGCCAGCCGCCAATGCCCGAGGCGTTCCAGCAGTGCCGGCCGTTTGGCCCACAGCCCTGCCGCCAGCACCGCGAACAGCGCGACATTGATCGCCAGCATCAGAGCGTCGAGCGAGTTGAAGTGGTAGTTCACGTTCCACACTTCCAGCACCGGCAAGGGAAAGCCGAGGGTCTGGCCCATGCCGGTGTCATCGCAGGAGCGGATCAGCGGTATCAGCCCGAGCACAACCGCCAGGCGAAAAAAGCGCAACAGGTCGGGCAGTGCGGACATGGCGAGCGTATCAGGTCTTCTTGTGGCTGCCGTCGCACAGGGGGGCGTTATTCGTCGCCTTGCAGCCGCAGAAATACTTCATCGGGCTGAAGCTGCTGCCTTTGTGCGAGCCATCGCAGAACGGCTGGTTTTTACTGAGACCGCAGGCACACCACCAGTAATCCTTGCCGGCTTCCACATCAACGGCAATGGGGGTGTCCGAGGCTCTTTTGGGGCTTTCCATGGTTATCTCCGGGTTATGGCGTGAATCGATATGCAACGGGTATGGCATGAGTGTAACCAATCCCTGTCGCTGGGGTGTGATGCGCTTATTTCATGCCATCGGCGGGCGCGGCAACAGATTCGGATTCGGGCAGTGCTTTATGCCGAACCCTTCCCGCGCGCCCACGACACCAGGCGGACGACAGCCTTGCCGAACAGACGGGCCAGACCATGCAACAGCCAGGACAGTCCTGCGAAAATACCGGCAATGATCGTCGGCAGCACGGCACCGAAAACGAAACTCATGCCGAGCACGAAGCCCAGCACAAGCTCGGCCCTGTACAGGGCGGTCACCAGGGCCAGCGCAAACAGGCTGAAGAACAGCGTTGTGGTCACGCTTTCATAGCCCAGGCTGAAGGCTGTGGCAAGCCCGGCTCCGTAGGCCAAGGCGGCCACAAAGCGCAGTGTCATGTCGCGGGAGGGGAAGGCTTTTGATTGCTGCGCGTTTGTGGCCTGCATCCGGCCGATCAGAAACCATGCCAGAACGGGAAGCAGCATGAGACCCCACCAATTCGAAATCGCGGGCAGATCCGGCCGTTGCAGAATGTGGTGGCTGACCACGCCGCCGTGCGCGTATTCCCAGCCGAGGTGGACCATTTCATAAGCGGCCACGGCAAGGGTGAGAATGATCCGGGTACGCTTCGTGTTTGCCTGCGGCATCAACATCACTCCAAAGAAGAACGGGAAGACAGGCGCACCAGTGCAGCAAAAAACCGCAGTGCCTGAGGCTGCCGCGGTAAACTCAGGGTGTCCAGTTATCATGCAGCACATAGGCCGGTGCGCCCGGACTTTTGTGACGCTGGCTTTGCTGGGCCAGCCACTGGAACCACTCCGCCCAGGACGGTTGCGATTGTTCCTTGCGGATCTGGGTCAGCCACGGCCCGAGTTTGTGCCACATGACCACGGTGATGCCGCCGGCCAGCTCCATCACCAACGAAAACGGCGCGATGCGCTGGAACACCAGCAGGCCCATGGTTTCGAAGGTGGTGCAGATCAGCACCGCGGCGCGCTCGGTTTCCGGTCCGGCGCTGCGCAGCTCCTCGGCCGACACGCCATCGGGCAGGGCGCGGATCAGGGTGATGGCCTGTGCCAGATCGGCGTCCATGAAGGTGCGCATCAAATCGCCGGCCACCGCGTTGCGGCGCTGCTTTTTCAGTTCCCAGAGTTGGATCAGGCCGAATACCGTGCCGCCCACGATGGTGACGGTGCCGATGATCTGGGAAAGACTCGCGAGGGTTTCAAGATTCATGACGGCTCCGGCAACAACAGAACGGGATGCAAGGACCGAATGCAAGGCATCCGCTGATTGCTGCGATCCTGCGCCCAGTATAGGGGACTGGCCGTCCCGCGTCCCATGCTGTTTTTTCTACACCGCGACCAGCGCCGGCAGGCGCAGCAATAGATTCGGATCCGGGCAGCGCGCCAGCCACTGCGCCGCTTCCGAAGGGCGGCACACGCCGGGATAATCGCCGACGTAATCCAGCAGATCGGTGATGATCTGGAAATGCAGATGCGGCGGCCAGCCCACGTTCACTTCCGGTGCGCCCAGCCAGCCCAGTACATCGCCGGCCTGCACATCGCGGCCGACCGGCGAGGCCTCCATGCTTTCGCGTGCTAGATGTCCGTATAGCGTGTAAAAGATTCGGCCGCCGAGACTGTGTTGCAGTATCAATGTCGGGCCGTAATCGCCGAAAGCGGCGTTGTTCTGACAGGAATGCACGCGGCCGGGCAGCACCGCATGCACGCCGGTGCCGGCACGAAGCCACAGATCCACCCCCAAGTGCAGTGTGCGCGGCTCGCTGCCATCGCCCTGCGCCGAGAACACCGGGCTCATGGCATACAGGGTACGGTTTTCGCCATAACCGCCGGCGGCAAACTCGGCGCCAGCGATGGCAATCTGTTGGTCAATGAACGCGCTGAAGTCGGCGGTTACGCCCGGATCGAAACCCTGCAGCGCCGGGTTGCCATCGCTCAAGTCCAGTCGACAGCAGGGCCGGCTGTGCAGCGCAAAAGGCAAGGGACTGGCGCTGGGCAAGTCAGCCAGAAAGCCGTTCCAGTCTGCGGTGACTGTCATATGTTTAATGACCCAAACAAGCGGCGTCTGCCGCGGACTACTTGAGTGTAAACGGAAAAAGATGCAAGAACTGACCGGCCTTTAGAGCATGCAGCTGTTCTAGTAGCCGCTCCGGACGCGAGGCAGAGTCATTGGCGCCCCACCACGCGCCATCTTCCGAGGGGGCTGTATCAGTTTCAAGAAGTGATTTGGCGCAGATGGCGTCCTAGTGTAAAGTGGTATAACTGACTAACTCTTTATCATTGAGCAGGTTATGAGTCTTCAGGTTAAAAAGCTCCAACAAGCTGCTTTCGATGTTCATTCAAGGAATTCAAAATGCTGGGCGTGTAGTCATGGCTAACGCACTGCCAAAAGTTACGGACGTTGCATCATTGCGTGGACATTGGTTGGTTCAGGCGGCGCTTGCCGGCGAACCTGGACGGCAGCTGCCCACAAACGTGCAGATCTCCCCTACGCTCATGCCCGCTTGGCGACAGGTTGCGAAGTTGTTCGCAATTACCGCCGATGAACTAAGTCAACGCGTTGCTACGGCCTATGGTCTTCAAGTCACCGATCTTGCGGATTTTCAGCCGAATGATGGCAGTTTTCTTCCGGAAAAACTTTGCCGCGATATGGGTCTGGTACCGCTTCGCAGAACCGTGGAGGCGGCCTATGTAGCCATCGCAGATCCTAGGCTGACTCAGGATCAATTGAACGTACTGAATTTCGCTGCCAAGAATCGGGTTATTCTGACGATACTCTGTCCGGAAGATATCGATACCTGCCAGATGCGTTTGTTTTCCGCATCTACCGATTCACGCGAACACGTTCCACAAATCGATCTGCTCGCGGGCTCTGTTTCGGGAGAAGACAGGCACGTGGTAAGGCTCATGAAGGCCATCTTCCGGGCCGCCATCGACCAAGACGCTTCCGATGTGCATATCCACCCGTTCGTCGGCGGCGGGGCTGTCCGTTTCCGGATTGACGGCATCCTGCGCCGAATCGCCACCATTCCCGCGGAAACATTGGCTGAGATTCCACGCTATCTAAGCGCCAATGCCGGTTTAGAAGTCAATCCGCTGAAACCCCGAGATGGACGCCTTCGGCTCAAGTACGGCCAACGCGTAATCGATCTGCGGTTGTCTGTGTTGCCTGTACATGATGGTGAACGCATTGTCTGCCGACTGCTTGACCAGGGCCGATCTTTTTCACTGCGACAAAGCGGCCTTGCTCCCAGCGATGAACACGCTCTGCGCAGGATGGTTGCAAACAGCACCGGCATGGTTTTGATGACAGGTCCGACCGGATCCGGAAAGACCACAACGCTCTACGCACTGCTGACATCGCTCAATCGGGTCGATGTTAATATCATGACCATCGAAGATCCGGTCGAGTACGTCCTGCCGGGTGTTTCCCAGGTGCAGGTCAACACCAAACAAGGCCTTTCATTTGCCGATACGCTACGTTCCATCCTGCGCCAGGATCCCGACATCGTGCTGGTCGGCGAGATCCGCGACAGTGAAACCGCACGCATTGCCGCGCAGGCGGCACTCACCGGACACCTGGTGCTCTCGACCCTGCACACCAACGATGTGCTGGGCACGGTGCCACGCCTGCTTGATCTTGGCTTGGAAGCCAGCACGCTGGCCGACGCGCTGATTGGCGTGGTGTCGCAGCGGCTGGTGCGGAAACTTTGTGAGCACTGCCGGCAACCCGCAACTGCCAACTACAGCCCGGGTGAAGCTGAGTTCCTGCGTATCGTCGGTGAGGCACCTGCTTTCCGTTCAGTGGGCTGCGAGCACTGTGATTTGACCGGCTTCAAAGGGCGATTGCCGGTCATCGAGCGCTTGGAGATCACCCCGGCAATTCGCCAGAGCCTGCTTTCCGGTATCTGGGGGAGGGATGCGCTGCTCAAGGCGGCGGACTCCTCGCTCAGGAGCATGGCCGCCAGCGCCCGTGACTGGATCGTTTCCGGCAACACCAGCCCGGAAGAAGTCCAGCGTGTTCTGGGCATCGGATTCTGGAATGGTTTGGGTACCGAATATGGTATCAACCCGTCCAACATGGCTATTGCGGATTCCGATACCGCAGCCAGCGAAGGGCGGCTCAGTCTTCTGGTCATTACCGAAGATGCATCGCTTCCGGCCCAGCTTGCCGAGCGTGTGGACTACCCGCTGATATGCGCGTCTTCCGCAAAGGAAGCTCAGCAGATTCTAAAATCAAACCGCAGCGCCATCGGGTTGATTATCGACGGGCAATTGATAACCCGTCCTGAAGAGATGCTGGCCTCGATGCGGGCCGAACTGGCTTGGAGCGGTCTGCCAGTGCTGTTCATCACGGGCGATGACAGCGGCGCCTTGGAGTTGCGTGAATTGCTTATAAAATTCAATGCTAACATGATTACCCGAGAACAGGCTTTGTCGGATCGGAATCAGTAATATCAATTTAATTAGTGGGAGAGCAACGGGATGAAACGGCATATCAAAAAAGGCTTCACACTGCTAGAGATGATGGTTGCGGTGGCAATCGTTGGAATTTTGCTTTTCTTTGCCGTGCCGGCGTATCAAAACTATACGACCCGTGCCCGCGTAGCTGAAGCGCTCGAGTTCGCCGATGCCGCCAGAACGCGCGTAGAAGTGGATATGGAAAGTGGCATACAGCCGCCGACCGATCTGCTCGATAGCGGCGGGAAGAAGGTCGACATGATGACCGCGCTGACCTGGAACCCGGGCAAGGGCAAGCCCGGTTCGTATGGACAGTAAATGTTTAGCCGCACTGCGCGCGGTGGATATGGAGTCAGCTGCGACCTATCAAAAGGAAAAAATGCGCCTGATCGCGGATAATATCCAGACGATTAAATCCGGTCTGGAAACGATCCAGCAACGCCTGATCGAGTTTGAAATCCCGCCGGTTGAGCGAGCGCTTTTTGGCCTGCGGATCCTTCGCGTTCTCGTCCTTCGTCGTCGCTGCCGCCTTCAATGGATCGTTCACCAT
>JBEAYK010000103.1:0-4800 GCA_041159305.1 Pseudomonadota bacterium | reverse complement strand
AAACGACAATATGGCGCTCTCCCTGCTACGTGGCCGAGTCTTGGGTCTGGGTGATCGTATTGGCCCAATCAAGAACGCCATGGCACGCTACGCGGCAGGACTTTGAGAGCGTTTTCTTCCTCGTGCCACGAGAGCCAAGCTATCACGTCCGAGCCGTTTAATGCTGCGGCTGACTTCGACCGGCGAAACATCCAGACGCTCAACCAGATCGGTGGTGAAAATCTGGATGCTGCCGGACTTGAAGTCGGGTGCGTCGGGCACATAGACCGTGCACAGACCCTCCGCTTCTTCAACCAGGAAGCCGAACGCCAGTGCTTCGTCCTGAGGCACCAACACCGGCTTGAACGCACCGCCTTCCTTATAGTGGAGTTTGTCGGCCACCATGTTGGTCATCAAGGTGTAGCCTGGAATCATCGATAGAAAATCATCTTCCAGTTTCTCGATGAATGCCCTGAGCTTTGTTGAACGGAACAGAAGTCCGGACATGAAACAAATGATCACCAGCACCAAAAATGCCATGATCTGATGCCCATCGAATCCCATCATGTCATCGGGCAGGCGTGAGGTCAACGGTTTGAGAATCAGCATCATCACTTCGTGGACTTTTTTAAGAACGATCAGCACGACGGCGATGGGCAGCATGAAGAACAGGCCGCCGGTCAAGGTATTGATGATGAATTTGCGCAAGCTGTTCATGGCCGAATTCCGTTGATGGATACGGCCATTACATCGGATGTGGGCCATGGGGTCAATGCAGGCGCTTGCATTGACCGGCGCTATCGGCTTTAATCGCGGGAATCCCCTTTTGCAGGCCCCGCGATGAGCAATGTCCAGAATCTGCTGCTGATCTCCCTTCTGGTGGGTTTCGTCCTGCTTGAATACCTCCTCGGGCGGGTGAAAACATTTAATACCGGCAAGGGCGATAATGTCATTGACCTGCTCAGCATGGTGCTTTTGGCCGGGTTGACCCAGCCGTTCATTTTCTTTGTCGTCGGATCACTGGGCGACTACGCTTTTCCCGATTACCGCGACGCCCTGGCAGCTCTCCCCTGGTACGCCATGGCCGCCATGCTGCTGATCGGCGATGACATGACCCAGTACTGGTGGCACCGGGTCTCGCATTCCCCGATGCTCTGGCCGCTGCACCGGGCGCACCATTCGCCGCAATACATGAGCGCACGCATCATCTACCGCAATAATTTCTTCTACTACCTGTGCATGCCCGGGCTCTGGATCTCAGGTATCTTGATTTTCCTCGGATTCGCCGAAGTCTATCTGGTGTACATCGTGATCAAACTGGCGGTGATCACCGGTGCGCATTCAGCGGTCAAGTGGGATGCGCCGCTTTACCGGATCAAGGCTCTGAAGCCGCTGATGTGGCTGGTGCAACGCACGGTCTCGACCCCGAGCACGCATTATGCGCATCACGCCATGTACGACAACGATGGAATAGGCCATTACAAAGGCAATTTCGGCAATCTGCTGTTCTTCTGGGACGTTCTGTTCGGGACGGCGCATATTACCCAGCAATTCCCGGCCGAAGTCGGCCTGCGCGACGACCAGTTGTTTGGCCGTGAATCCTGGTGGGTGCAGCTGTTTTACCCGCTGTTTCGTTCGCGCCGCGCGCATTCAGCGCTGACCCCCGGTGGCAAACCCTACGAGGAGCCGGCCGCGAGCTGAGTGCGGATCAGATTTCGACACACCAGTTCAATTCGTCAGGCACGTCACCGTGCTTGATACCGTCCAGATAGGTCTTGATACGTTTCGAAACCACGCGTTCCGCGACGGGCGGAAGATCGAATATTTCACCGCGGAAGCCGATGCGTGCAATCGGTGCGATGGTCGCGGCGGTGCCCGCGCCGAAAGCATCTTCGAGCCGGCCCTCATGGATTGCGCGAATGACTTCCTCGACGGAAATGCGGCGTTCCTCTACCGGAATGTCCCAATGTCTGGCCAGATCCACCACCGAACGTTTGACCACGCTGCGCAGAATAGTGTCGGAGTCTTCCGATGGCGTGATCAGGGTGCCGTCGATGACGAAAACCACATTCATGGTGCCCGATTCCTCGATGTATTTATGCTCCTTGCCGTCGGTCCAGATCAGCTGCTGGAAGCCCTCGTCATTGGCCAGTTTGGTCGGCAGCAGCGATGCGGCATAGTTGCCGGCGGTTTTCGCCCGGCCCACGCCGCCTTCGGCCGCGCGCGTGTAGCGTTCTTCGATCTTCACCGACAGCGGTTCGGCGTAGTAGGCGCCGGCCGGGCAGGACAGAATCATGAATTTGTAGGTTTGCGAGGGCCTGACACCGAGGGCTTCGTCGGTTGCGAAAATGAACGGACGCAAGTACAGCGCCGCGTTGTCATTGGCCGGAACCCAGTCGCGTTCGAAACGGGCATGCGCCTTGACCAGTTCGATGAACGTGGCTTCGGGAATGCCGGGCATGCACAGGCGTTGGCAGGATTCATTGAAGCGCTTGGCATTGAGTTCGGGTCGGAACAGGGTGATGCGCCCGTCATGGCCGCGGATGGCTTTCATGCCTTCGAAAATGCTCTGACCGTAGTGCAGGGTGGCATTGCCCGGGTGCAGGCTGATTGGGCCGAAGGGCACGATGGCGGGCTTCTGCCAGGCGCCGCCGCGGAAATCCATCATCATCATGTGGTCGCTGTAGATGCGTCCAAACGGCAGGTGGTTCCAGTCGATTTCCGCAATGCGGGAGTGCTCGGTACGGTGGGTGTCGATATCGAGGTTCATGGCAGGATCATCATTTGAGGGCGTGCACGAACACGGTGATTTCTTCGCGGTCATGATACAGCTGTCGGGCCCGGATGAGGACGGGACGGCCGCATTGGCTCTGGAAGAGGTCCAGACACAGTGCGGTTTCCTCCCAGCGTTTTTTCATCGGCAGCTTCAGGTTGAAAATGGCATTGCGGCACCAGCCGTTGGCGAACCACTGCGCCATGCGTTTGGCGACTTTGCTGGGCGTTTCCACCATGTCGCACACCATCCAGTCGATAGGGCGTTGCGGTTGCCAATGGAAGCCATCGGCGCGGATGTGTTCAATCAGACCGGTGGCCAAGGCATCCGGACTCATCGGGCCGTTGTCGATGGCGCTCACATGCAGCTGGTTCTTGGCCAGTACCCAGCTCCAGCCACCGGGCGCTGCGCCCAGATCGGCGGCCTGCATGCCGGCGGCGATCAGATTCAGGCGTTCCGCCGGTGTCATCAGGCACAGAATGGCCTCATCCAGCTTCATGGCGGAGCGGCTCGGTGCCCGCGAATCCTGCTTCAGGCGTGGAATGCCCATCGGCCAAGGGGATCGGTCATTTTCGGTCGAGCTGGCCAACAGCAGGTGGCGGTTGCTCAGGAAGATCACATGCAGTTGCGGTAATTTCGCATTCGGCTTATCGGTCAGCAATCCGCGTTTGCGCAACGCCGGCCGCAGCGCATTGCCGAAGGACTTGGCAAGTCCCGCCAGCGGCCGCGCGGCGTCGGAGTCGGGAGTTTCCACCGACAGCTCACCATAGCGGCCCTTGCCGCCGAGGGCGTCGATCACCGGGCTCACGCGGTCGGCGATGTCGAGATCGTTCAGTTCATCGATCAGCGCATATTTCTGCCGCGCGAAAATGAGTTGTTCCAGGCGAATTGCCTCAGCCAGTGTTTCCCGTGGTGCTCCAAGCAGCATGACGAATGCGCTGCCACGTTCGGTTTTGGCATAGACCGGCAATCCCAGCGCGCCGGCATGGTGCGAAAGCTCCGCCGCAAGGTCCGGTTCGAAACCGGGTCGGCAATAGGCCAGTAGGCCTTCAGTAGACAAGGCCGGATTCCCCATAGGCTTTCAAGACCGCGCAGGCGTCTTCGCGCAGAATGTCCCGGCGCACATCGATGCCGCGTTTCTGCCATTCTCCAATCCAGTCGGCCGGTAACGGACCTTCATCGAAGCCGGCCAAGGACTGAACATCATCGGCACGGGCACCGATCAGGACGGCATCAATGCCCGCCCAGAAGGAGGCACCGTAACACATGGCGCAAGGCTGTGAAGAGGTGGCGAGCACAATTCGCTCACCGTTCTGATTCAGTCGGAACTGGTTCATTGCTTGCTGTGCCGTGGCAAAAGCCAGCATTTCGGCATGCGCCAGCGAGCAGTTCTGACTCACGACTCGGTTTACGCCGACACCTAAAAGTCGCCCCGCGTCGGTAAACAGCGCCGCACCGAAGGGTCCACCGCTGGCTTCGCGTACGTTGCGTGAGGACAGACGGACAGCCAAGGCCATTTTCGACAGGTCATCCGGATAAACGGCATCGGCTCCGATTTCATCGGCAATCCATGCCGGCAGCGTCAGATGGATGTGGTCATGTGGCACGGGTTATTTCACGGTCCAGGTATCGCGCAGGGTCACGCTGCGGTTGAATACCGGCGTGTCAGCACGGTGATCATGGCGGTCGGCAACGAAATAGCCCTGGCGTTCGAATTGGAAACTCTGCTCCGGAATCGCGGCGGCGGTGGCCGGTTCCACGAAACCCTTGACGACCTGCGCCGAAAGTGGATTGAGGTAATCCTGATAACTTCCGCCTTCGTCGTTGTCCGGATTTTCGACCGTAAACAGGCGATCGAACAGACGGAATTCGGCCGCAACGGCGTGCTTGGCGCAGACCCAATGGATGGTGCCTTTTACTTTGCGTTTGGAGCCCTCCATGCCCGGACGCGATTCCAGATCGAGCCGGCATCGCAGTTCACTCACGGTACCATCGGTACTGATGACCTCATCGCAGGTCACGATACCGACGCCGCGCAGTCGGACATC
>JBEAYK010000102.1:0-4824 GCA_041159305.1 Pseudomonadota bacterium | reverse complement strand
GTGGCGGTCAACAGGCGCGGATCGCCGGCGACCGGGGCCTTGGCTTCCGCGAAGGCCTGCTCCAACAGCATGAACTGAGCCGCGCGGGTCGAACCGCTTTCATTCAGTTGGCTGCTGCCGATGCGAATGAAGGGTGTGCGTCGCAGCGGCTCATAGCCGCCGTCCAGGCGCATCACACCGCCTTGACCGGGCAGCAGGCTGCCGCCGGTACCGAGCGCGGTGAAACTCATGCCGCCCACGCGCGCAACCGCTAACAGCGTCGATCGCGGGTTGTAGGCGCGGGTGACATCGAATTCCGGTCGCAGAGTTTCAATCAAACCGGAATCGCCGGTTTTCAGATTCAAGTTGGCATCAACGGTCGAACCTTCCTGACTGATTTCTTCGAGGCCGATGTCGGTAATGCCGCCGAACAGCCCTGGTGTCAGCGGTTTTCCTCCCGCGTCCACGACCGGTGCATTACCGGCATTGGCCAGATTGCGACCGACCGCGCGGATGATGCCGCCCTGCACCAGCACATCGGCATTCTGCAGTGTGCCCTGCGCGCCAGCGGTATGCACGGTGGCATTACGGATGAGAACATTCTGCGCCTGCGCGCCGAAGGCGAAGGCCATCAGGCCGATGAATGCGATGCGACGGCTCATGGTTGGCCCTCCTGTCCGAGAATGAAATCGACCCGTGGCTGCAGCGCACGGTTGCTGCGGTCATACAGCAGTGCCCCGTCGATATAGACCTTTTCCGCTTTCGCGTAGGTGGTGAACGGCGTGCCGTTCCAGACCACGACATCGGCCATTTTTCCGGCTTGCAGGCTGCCGGTTTTGTCGTCGATGCGGAGCGCCTTGGCGGCGTTCGAGGTCAGCCAACGGATGGCGTGCTCGGGAGCGATATCGATGTTGACGCGTTTGGCCGACGCCATGACTTTCGCGGCTTCCTGATTCAGGCGCTGGACGCCTTCCGAGGAGTCCGAATGCACGACGGCGCAACCGCCTGGGGCACGGTCGACCAAGGCGATGTTTTCCTCGATACCGTCATAGGCCTCCAGCTTGAAGCCCCACCAGTCAGCCCAGAGCGCGCCGCAGATGTTTTCGCGACCGAGTACATCGGCGATCTTGTAGGCTTCCACGCCATGATGGAACGAACTGATCTTGAAGCCGAATTCCCGGGAAAGATCGATCATCTGCGCCATTTCATCGGCGCGATAGCAGTGGATATTGACGGTGATGTCGCCTCGCATCACGCCGGCCAGGGTTTCATTGCGCAGATTCTGCGTCGGCGCTTCGCCCCGGCGTCCGCCGGCCTCATAGGCATCCCATTGCTTCCGGTAATCCTGCGCATCGATGAAGGCCTCGCGGTAGCCGGCCATGTTGCCCATGCGGGTCGACGGGCCGCCCTTTTCACCGTAAACCCGCTTCGGATTCTCGCCGCAGGCCATTTTGATGCCGTAGGGTGCATCCGGGAACTTCATGGCCTGCACGGTGGTGGCCGCCACATTTTTCAGAATGACACTGCGACCGCCGACCAGATTGGCCGAGCCGGGCAGGATCTGCAGGCTGGTGACGCCGCCAGCCAGCGCCTTGGCGAATCCGGCGTCCTGGGGCCATACCGAATGTTCGGCCCAGACATTGGCGGTGACGGCATTGGTGGCTTCATTGCCGTCGCTGGTGGCATCGATGCCGGGGCTAGCATACACGCCCAGATGGGAGTGCACGTCAATGATGCCGGGGGTGATCCATTTGCCGGTGGCATCCACGCTCAGCGTCCCTTGCGGTGCGGCTAGACCCTTGCCAACAGCCTGGATTTTGCCATCCTGCATCAGCACATCGGCGTTATCGAGGCGCTCCCCGGTGCCGGTCAGTAAGGTGGCGTTGCGCAACAGCACCGGAGGCGAGGCGATGGGCCGGTAGGTGCTGGCATAGGGTAAGGGCTTGGCGGCTTCAGCCGGAACTTTGGATTTTTTCGCCTGAACAGGGGCTGCGCACAGGGCAATTGCCATGGCCAGGCAGAGCGGGGTTTTCGACATAGGGATCTCCGATTGAACGAATACCGTATAGCAGTTAGCGCCGTCTGCCAAGAATTTTTACTGGAAAGCCGGTGCATGGCACAATAGTGCAAAGGAGAACCGATGAAAGACAAACAGGAAATCGTCAGTAATTGGCTGCCGCGCTATACCGGGCTGGCTCTGGAGGAGTTCGGCGAGCATATCCTGCTCACCAACTTCGGCGGCTATCTCGATACCTTCGCGCGCCTCACCGGTGCCGAGGTGGTCGGCCGCGACAAGCCCATGCCCAGCGCCACCTTCGATGGCATCACCATGATCAATTTCGGCATGGGTTCGGCCAATGCCGCCACCATGATGGACCTGCTGAGTGCTCTGCCGCCGAAAGCCGTGCTGTTCCTGGGTAAATGCGGCGGCCTGAAAAAGAAGAACCAGCTCGGTGATCTGATTCTGCCGATTGCCGCCATCCGCGGCGAGGGCACTTCCAATGACTACCTGCCGCCGGAAGTGCCGGCCCTGCCGGCCTTCGCCATGCAGCGGGTGATCTCCACCATGATCCGAGACCTGGATTATGATTACTGGACCGGCACCGTCTACACCACCAACCGCCGGGTCTGGGAGCACGACGAAGAATTCAAAAGCTATCTGCGCAAATTGCGTTGCATGGCGATTGACATGGAAACCGCCACCATCTTCGCTGCCGGGTTCGCCAACTCGATTCCCTGCGGCGCCCTGCTGCTGGTCTCCGACCAACCGATGGTACCGGAGGGGGTCAAGACCGAAGCCTCGGACCGCAAAGTCACCGAGAATTTCGTCGAGCGTCACATCACCATCGGCATCGAGGCCCTCAAGCTGATCCGCCGTCACGGCAAATCGGTCAAGCACTTGCGCTTTGATTGAGGCATTCGGCAAGGATATGAAAACCCCCGCCTTGGAGGGGGTTTTCGTTGCAGGCGATAAGCTTTAGAAAATGAAGTTGATGTAAGTCACTTCATCGGGCTTGCCTTCCTGCACACGTACTTTGCATTCCAGCGTCTGCTTGGCTTCATCGCGAAGCCCAGGCTCGATCACAATCGGAACCTGCATGGCCCAAACATCGTCCTCAAGTTTGGCGCTCTGCGCCAAGGCTGCGGCATCAAGTTGGTAGGTTTTTTCGCCGATGCGGACTTTTGCCTCGGCCTCGCAAGCCGCTGCGGCACGTTCTTTCGGCGAATTCGATGCACCGCCACCGCCGCTGCAGGCGCTGAGACAAATCGCAGTCATCATTAGAATGGGAAATTTCATGCGGCGGAACCCTCCTTTCACGCATGACTACAATCTACCGAACTTTCCAGTGCAAAGCAAAGCCTGTGCCCACAGCCGGTGCATGTCCGCCGAGGGGTGCAGGCCATCCTCGGCATGCATACGCGGATCGGCGCTGTGCCGGCGGGTCAGGCCGGTGACATCGAGTAGGGCGATATCGTGGAGGGCACACACCTCAGCAATGACCTTGTTAAACGCATCGATTTCGGCACTGACCTGATTCAGGTCCCGGCCGCAGGCTGCGCCGAACGGTGTTTGTCCCCAATCGGGAATCGATAGCACGTGCACGCGGTGAGGGCGATTGTCCACGGCGATCATGGCGATATCGAGCAGACCATTGAATTCTATGCGGAAATTCGCCAGGTCCCGGCCGCGGTATTGATTATTGACGCCGATCATCAGCGTCGCCAGATCCCAGGATCCGATCGGCTCCGCCGCGGCAATGGCCTGGGCCAGCTCATCGGTCGTCCAACCGGTTTGGGCGATCACGTGGACCGGACGGGCGATGGCATGGCCCTCGGTCTGCATCAGCCCGGCCCATTGTTCAACCCACCGTTGTTCGGGCGGAATGGCTTCACCGATGGTGTAGGAGTCGCCGAGGGCGAGGAGGCGGAGCATGCGGGATTCCCAGACGGGCAGGGCTGTTCTGCCGATGATAACGGGTATCGTCTCAGAATGAACACCGGGCCAGAATGCCGTTACCATAGGAGCATGTTCGATTCGAATCCCCTGCCGCCTGACCTGCTCGCCGTCGCCAAGCGTCTATTGCACCGCCCGGCCGATTGCCATAAGTACGATTTCGGTCGGGTCTTGGTCATCGGTGGCAGCCGGTCGATGGCTGGTGCGCCGGCCTTGGCCGGCATGGCGGCGCTGCGCGGCGGTGCCGGCTTGGTGGAAGTCTGTGTGCCGCAGTCGGTGGCCAATATCGTGGCCGGATTCGACCCGGCACTGATTGTGCATGGTCTGCCCGAGGCAGCCGACGGCAGCTTTAATGCCACGGCGGTCAATGCCCTGCTGGCATTGGTGCAGCATGCCGATGTGGTGGTCTGCGGTCCGGGCATGGGGCGTTCGCCTGCCTTGCTGGATTTGGTGCTGGCACTGTGGCGGGATTTTCCGCGCACCTTGCTGCTGGATGCCGACGGCTTGAATGCCCTGTCCGAACTGCCGGAGGATCGCCTGAAGATTCCGGCTGGCCCCCGCATCCTGACCCCGCACGCCGGCGAAATGCGCCGACTGCATGCCGGCACATCGGCCGGACATCCAGAATTCGAAGCGGCAGTGGATGCGTTTGCCAGTAGCCGACATGCCGTTCTGGTGCTGAAAGGCCATCGGAGCCGGATTACGGACGGCAAGCGCCATGACCTCAATGCCAGCGGCGGACCGGGTTTGGCTACCGCCGGCACTGGCGATGTGCTTTCCGGTGTGATCGGCGCGATTGCCGCGCAAGGTATTGCGCCCTATGAGGCTGCCCGTTTCGGGGTCTGGCTGCATGGCGTGGCCGGTGAATTGGCCTGTGATGCGCTGACGGC
>JBEAYK010000101.1:0-4851 GCA_041159305.1 Pseudomonadota bacterium | reverse complement strand
TCACAAAAGCCGCCTTCGGGCGGCTTTTTTATGACTTTGATTTACCCTGCTTGAGGTAGGCCAGTGCTTTATCGATGTAGGTCTCGCCCATCAGCACCACACCGGACTCGGCATCCGCATCTTCGGTTGCGCCGGCTTTGATGTGCTTGGGAAGATCGCGCTCGGTCATTTCTGCGCGGGCATTGCCCGAGAGCAGGATGTCGGGAACGATGCCCTGGGCCTGGATCGACCGGTCATTCGGCGTGTAGTAGCGCGCGGTAGTTATCTTGAAGGCATCGCCGTTGTCGAGCCGGATGATATTCTGCACCGAGCCCTTGCCGAAACTGCGGCTGCCGATGATGGTGGCGCGTTTGTGGTCCTGCAGGGCGCCGGCCAGAATTTCGGAGGCACTGGCACTGCCGGCATCGATTAAGACCAGCACCGGGACGCCATCGAACTGTTCACCCGGCTTGCTGTAATACACGCTGCTGGCCAGGGCGTTGCGGCCCTTGGTGCTGACCACGACTGCCTCCGGCAGGAAGGCATCGGCGACTTCAACGGCGGCATTGACCAACCCGCCGGGATTGCTGCGCAGATCGAGCAATATCCCTTTGGCTTTGACGCCCGCTGCCGAAGACTGCAGATTCTGCCATTGCCGGCGGAACTCCAGACCGGTGTCGCCCTGGAAGGCGCTGATGCGGAAATAGGCATAACCCGGCTCCAACCAGCGTGCCTTCACACTTTGGATGGAAATGACCTCCCGGATGACGGTAATGGTCAGCGGCGATTTTTCACCTTGGCGAAGCACTGTGAGTACTGCCTTGGTGCCCGGCTTGCCGCGCAGGCGTTCCGGGCTGGCGCTGCTGTCCTCGTTGTTGACCGGTATACCGTTGATGGCGGTGATGAAATCGCCGGCACGCAACCCGGCGCGCTGCGCCGGCGTATCGTCGAACGGCGCGACTACGCGGATGCGGGTCGGATCGCGCTCATCGCTCTCGATGCCGATGCCGGCATAGCCGCCCTCGTTCAGATCCTCGAAATCCCGCGCCTGCTTGGCCGACAGATAACTGCTGTGCGGATCGATATCGAGCAGCAGACCGCGCAGACCCGCCCGCATGATTTCCTCGTCAGTCAGCGCATCGACATAACTTTCGCGCACGGCTTCGAACACCTGGGTAAAGCGGCGGATCTCATCGACCGGAACGGTGCGTGCCGGCGGAACCTTGGGTTTTTCCGGCGCTGCGCCAACCGGCAGCGCGGCACCGAGCAGAAGAATGACGGCACAGGCTCTCATGGGCGCAACCAGGTATTGGGATTCTGTGGTTGCCCGTTCAGGCGCATTTCAAAATAGAGTGCGGCCCGATTCTGTGCACCGGAAGTTCCGACCGTGGCGATGCGCTCTCCGGGGGTCACCGACTCACCGACATCCTTGAGCAGGGCATCGTTGTTGGCGTATAGACTCATGTTGCCGCGGCCGTGATCGATGACCATCAACATGCCGTAGCCCTTCAGCCAGTCGGCGTAGACCACGCGCCCGGCGGCGACACTGTGCACGGGGGATCCGGCAGCAGCGGCGATGAGCAGACCCTCGCTGCGACGCCCGTCCGGCATGGCGTTGCCGTACCCGGCCAGCAGGGTGCCGGTCAACGGCCAACCGGTCAGATTTTTCGGTGTGATTTTGGCGGCCGGCTTGCTGCTGCTTGGACGGCCGATGACCGCCGGGGCCTTGCTGCTGCTTGCGGCCTGACGCAGTTTATCGAGAAGGCTGCGCAGGGCTTTTTCATCCTTGCCGAGCGCCTTGATGCGGGCCTGCTGGTTTTTGTACTTGGCATCGAGCGAACTGACCGCTGCACTGCGCTGTTTGCGCTGGGCGCTCAGGTCGGCAACGGCTTTTTCCTGCTGGACTTTCTGGATAGCAAGGACCTGCTTCTCCTGTTCGATGGCATTGCTGACCGCCGCCAGCTGTTGCAGCTCCGTATTCAATTTCCCGATTTCAAGCTGGCGCTGCTGTTCGAAATACCGGTGATAGGCCAGCCAGCGTGCGGCTTCACTGATTTTGTCCTGGGACAGGAGCTGTTTCAGCTCACTGTTATCGCCCAGCCGGTAGGCCGCACGCATCAGCTGCGCCAACTCGGTTTTCTGCGCACGCAGTTCGCGCTCAAGCATTTCCTGTTCGGTTTCCAGAACATCGAGCTTGTGCTCCTGGCTGTCGATCGCCGATTCGACCTGATTGAGGTTTTTGCTGCTTTCAGCCACTTTCTGGTCGATCTGGCGCAGCTGCTTGGCCTCCCGGTTACGCTTTTCTTCAAGCTCGCGCTGCGCCTTGGTCAGCGTCTTGATTTCCTTGCGCAGGGTTTCGATTTTCTTTTCCGCTTCAGCGGCGCTTTTGGCCGGCGGCGCTTTGCTCTGTGCTCCGACCGGTGCCGCCAGAACAATGCAGGACAACAGCAGCAGACCGCGTAAGGTCATGCGTGATGTCCGATCAGACTGCGTCCGGTCATTTCTTCGGGTTGCGGCAGCGCCATCAGGTCCAGCAGGGTCGGCGCGATGTCGCGCAGCGCGCCGCCGGAACGCAGCGGCCCGGCATGTCCGCACAGCACGAAGTACACCGGGCCAACGGTATGCGCGGTATGCGGTTCGCCGGTGACCGGATCACGCATCAATTCGACATTGCCGTGATCGGCGGTGACCAGCAGCACGCCACCGGACGCTTCAACCGAATTACGCACAGCGCCCAGCGCCACATCGACCGCTTCCGCGGCTTTGATGGCGGCCGGCAGGCTGCCGGTGTGACCAACCATGTCGGGATTGGCGATATTGCAGATGATGACGTCGAATCGGCCGGAGGTGATGGCGTCGGTCAGTTTTGCGGTCAAGGCCGGGCAACTCATTTCCGGCTGCAGATCGTAGGTGGCCACTTTCGGCGAGGGAATCAGAATGCGTTCTTCACCGGCAACGGCCTGCTCGACACCGCCGTTGAAAAAGAATGTCACATGCGCATACTTTTCGGTTTCAGCGATGCGCAGCTGGGTCTTGCCGTGCGCTGCCAGTACCTCGGCCAGGGTATTGCGAAGGCTTTCCGGCGGATAGGCGACACGCGCCTGCAAACGGGCATCGTACTCACTCAGGCACACGAAACACGAGAGCTTCGGCAACGGCACTCGGTCGAATCCATGGAAGGCCGGATCGGTGAAACAGGCGGTCAGCTGACGGGCACGGTCGGCACGGAAGTTCATGAACACCACGGCATCGCCGTCCTGCATCGGCGCCGCCGATGGCAACACGGTCGCGGCTACGAACTCGTCGGTCTCGCCGCGGGCGTAGGCCAATTGCAGCGCCTGAAGTGCGGTATCGGCGCGCTGCGCAGATTGAGCGCCGGCGATGGCGGCATAGGCCGGCGCCATACGCTCCCAGCGTTGGTCGCGGTCCATGGCGTAATAACGGCCGGTCACGCTGGCGATCTCGGTTTGTCCGAGTTCGGCGCACAGGGATTCAAGCGCGCGCAGACTGGACTCCGCCGATTGCGGCGGCATGTCGCGGCCGTCGAGGAAGGCATGTACCCGGACCTTGCGCGCACCTTGCGCTTTGGCCAGACGCAGAAACGCGAAGATATGCTGCTCGTGGCTGTGCACGCCGCCGGGCGAGAGCAGACCCATGACATGCAGGCAATGGCCGCCGGACTCGGCGGCGGCGATGGCGGCCAGCAGTTCGGCATTCTGGCCGAAGCTTCCGTCCTCGATGGCGGCATCGACCCGGGTCAGATCCTGATAAACGATACGGCCGGCACCGATATTCATGTGACCGACTTCGGAATTACCCATCTGGCCATCCGGCAAACCGACGAAACGGCCTTCGGTATGGATCAGGGTATTCGGGCATTCCGCCAGCAGGCGCCGCCAGGCCGGCAGTTCGGCCAGAGCGATGGCGTTGTCCTCGCTTTCGGCCCGGTAACCCCAGCCGTCGAGAATCAGCAATACCACCGGTTTTGCCTTTGCCACGTCCTGCTCCTGTCCCAGATGGGCCGAATTGCCTACCAACTTATGACACATGACAATTCTAGCAGTCACGGCAATACTAGCACCATCATTTCCGCGAGGACCGTTTATGAACCGTATCACCTTGAAACGTATTGCCCTGGCCTTGGCCCTGTCCGCGGTCATCGGCGCGGCACAGGCCGGAGAGGGCGCGCCCGATCTGTCCAAGGTCAATGGCAGCTTGGTCGCCGAAGCCGGCCGAACCTACGGCGATATTGACACCGTCAACGGCTCGATCACGGTCGAGGCCAAGGCCGTGGCCCGGAATGTGGAAACCGTCAACGGAAGCATCGTCATCGACAGCTTCGCCAATGTACAGGATGTCGGTACCGTCAACGGCAAAATCGTCCTGCGCAACGGCGCCAGCGCCCGTAGCGTGGAAACCGTGAACGGGGCCATCGTCGGTGTCAGCAATCTGCGGGTGCAGAAGAGCGTGGAGGCGGTCAACGGCTCGATTGAACTCGGCGCGCACAGCACCATCGGCAGCCAGGTCGAAACCGTCAACGGCAGCATCAAACTGCTGTCGCTGACCGTCGGCGGCGGCGTGGAAACCGTCAACGGCAATATCACCGTCGGCGACGGCACCGTCATCGGTGGCAATGTCACCGTCAAGAAACCGAGCAACTGGGGCATGAGTTGGGGCAAACCGAAAGTCCCGCGCATCGTTCTCGGTCCGAACAGCACGGTCAAGGGCAACCTGGTGTTCGAACGCGAAGTCGAGCTGTATGTGCACAGCACCGCGAAATTCGGAAAGATCATCTATCTCGAGGCCGAAGCCGGTAAGGCTGAAGCCCTGAAACCGATCGTATTCACCGGCAAGGAACCGGATTTCAAATAG
>JBEAYK010000100.1:0-4916 GCA_041159305.1 Pseudomonadota bacterium | reverse complement strand
CTTGAGCGCCGCCAGCAGGTTCGGGCTGCTCATCATCGCATAGCCGGTTACATCCATCGAAGACGGCCTAAAGCTCTGCGCCGCACGCAAACCGATGGCGGCATCGCCGGACTCGGCAACGGCAATCTCCCAGAGTTGGACGATTTCCTTGACCAGAATGCCGGACTCCACCACACCGAACAAGGCCGGATCGATGCCGGCTTTCCGGGCCAAAGCCATGCCATCCAGGCCCAGACCATCCAGGGCATCCACGATATTCCGGACCCAAAGCACCGAGGTCATCGGTGTGGGTCGCATGGCATGCTCTATGTTTTCGCCCACCTTCAATTCCAAAACGGTCATGACACTGGCACCCCTGTCGCAGAAGTCAAAAACCTGTCCATTAACGTAAAGATAACCGAAATCGATGGCGATAGCATGACCGATTACGATTCCATTGCCGTGCCAGAGGATTTTATGAAAGCACCTTATCTGCCACTTAAGCCCTTGTTTGTTCTGATGATGGCCGCTCTGGCCACGCCAGTCGTTGTTGCACAAGCCGGTTTGGCGCCGACCAAGGGCGCCACGGCGGCGACCCAGGCCGCGAACAAACAGGTTCTGGAATCCCTGCCATTCAGTGACCGCCAGGACTTCGAGAATGCCCAAAAGGGCTTCATCGCCACCCCGAAATCCCTGACCATCCGCGATGCCAAGGGCAATGTCATCTGGGATCTGGAAGCCTACAAGGCCTATATCGGACTCGACAAGCCGGCGCCGGACACCGTCAATCCGAGTCTGTGGCGCAATGCCCAGCTGGGCATGCTCAACGGCCTGTTCACAGTCACCGAGGGCATCTATCAGGTCCGCGGTTATGATCTGTCGAACATCACCTTCGTCAAAACGAAAAGCGGTTGGATCGTATTCGATCCGCTGATTTCGCCGGAAACCGCCAAGGCGGCCTACGCGCTGGTCAGTGAGCATCTGGGCAAGCGCCCGATTCACGCCGTGGTCTACAGCCACAGCCATGTCGACCATTACGGCGGCGTGCGCGGCATCGTGGACGAAGCCGATGTGAAGAGCGGCAAAGTGAAAATCATTGCCCCCGAAGGCTTCACCGAACATGCCGTCAGTGAGAACGTCATCGCCGGCAATGCCATGGGTCGTCGCGCGGTATACATGTACGGCGCCGTGTTGCCGCGCAATGCGCGGGGTGGTGTCAACGGCGGTCTCGGCATGACCACGTCCAGCGGCAGTGCGAGTCTGATTCTGCCGACCGTCGATGTCGGCAAGACCGGTCAGGTGGTCGAAGTCGATGGCGTGAAAATGGTATTCCAGATGACGCCGGGTACCGAAGCCCCGGCGGAAATGAACACCTGGTTCCCGCAGTTCAAGGCGCTGTGGATGGCTGAAAACACCACCAACACCATGCACAACGTGCTGACCCTGCGCGGTGCCCAGGTCCGTGATCCGCTGAAGTGGGCGTCGTACATCGATGAAACCATCGACCTGTACGGAAAGGATGTCGAGGTCAAATTCCAGAGCCATCACTGGCCGCAATGGGGCCGCGACGGCATCATCTCGTACTTCGGCAAGCAGCGCGATATCTACAAATTCACCCATGATCAATCCGTGCGCCTGATGAACATGGGCTACACCGGTGAGGAAATCTCGGAAATCATCAAACTGCCGGCTTCACTGGAAAACGAGTGGAGTACCCGTGGCTACTACGGCACATTGCGTCACAATTCGCGTGCGGTTTACCAACGTTACATGGGCTGGTACACCGGCAACCCGTCCGACCTCAACAACCTGCCACCGGAAATGGTTGCGCCGCGCTATGTGAAAGCCATGGGCGGCGAAGCCGAAGCCATCCGCAAAGGCCGTGAATCCTTCAAGGAAAACGATTACCGCTGGGTCGCCGAAATGATGAAGCATGTGGTGTTCGCCAATCCGGGCAACCAGGAGGCCAAGAATCTGCTGGCCGATGCACTGGAGCAGCTGGGTTATCAGGCCGAGTCCGGCCCGTGGCGTTCGGTGTATCTGCAGGGTGCCTTCGAGTTGCGTAACGGCGTCCCGAATGTCCAGGCCGCGGCTTCGGCCACTCCGGATACCATCCGTGCCATGACGCCGGGCATGCTGTTCGATTATTTCGCGGTCCGTCTGAATCCGGAAAAAGTGGAGGGCAAGAAATACGCCATCAATGCCGTGTTCACCGATGTCGGTGAAACCCATGGCCTGCGTGTGGAAAACTCCGTGCTGAACCATGGTCCTAAAGCCGTGGCCGGTGCCGATGCCACCATCACCATGAGCAAGACCGTGTTGAATGACATCCAACTCGGCAACATCACACTGGATAAAGCCGTCGCTGATGGCAGCGCCAAGATCGATGGCAATGCCGCCGTCGTGAATGATTTCCTGGCATCGATGGACAGTTTCAAGTTCTGGTTCAACATCGTCACCCCCTGAGGCGATGTTGCGCCGGCTGGGGCCCCTCCAAGTCTCCCGGAGGGGCTTCACTTTACCGGTTGACAGGGATAAAAATACGGCCTTTTCGGTATAGACACTGACTGCCAAAAACGCTGTAATTGAAAGACATACGGAAGCTGCCATGAAAAATATAAATACCTGTCGCTTGATGAAACATACCGCTATTGCCGCCGCGTTTTTTCTGGCCTCTGCGACGGCATCGGCCCAATCCACCGAGTCCCTGAGCGAACCGGTCGGCACTGCTACCGGCGACGCCCCGGCCGCGCCGACCGAAGTCGACTATGCCGTGCCCGATCTGAAGATCAAACCGAATGGCGGCATGCATCAGGTCAACGACTACTTCAGTATCAAGCCGACTCTGGCGCTCTTGGAAGACTTCACCTACATCGATCAGGACGCCGACAGCATCGCCCAGGTCGGCGACCAGGCCAGTCAGTGGCAGGTGCGCAGTGCGCGCCTGACCTTGCTCGGGTCGATCGGCAAGGATTACAAAGTGAGTTATCTGTTCGGCGGCGAGTATAAAGGCTTCGCCACAAATCCAGATCAGAATTGGCAGTTGACCGATCTGTCCTTCACCTTTCCGATCGGCGGGCCGCACAACAAACTGACCATCGGCAAGACCAAGGAACCGTTCAACTACGAGATGGTCGGCGATGCCGCCAATCTGCCACACTCCGAGCGCGTACTCAGTCCGTTCTTCGTGTCGCGCAACATGGGCGTGAAGATGCTGCATGTGTTCGGCGAAAAGAAAACCATGACTCTGTCTTACGGCGTATTCAATGATACCTGGGACATCAATTCCACCAGTAGTCGCGGCATGGATTACTCCGCACGCGTGACCGGACTGGTCTGGGATGTGCCCGAGAAGCAGCAGTTCCTGCATCTGGGCCTGGCCTTACGTGAAGTCGGTGCCGACGGCACCCTGCGCTACCGCGGCCGTCCAGAATCGAACGTGACCGATTATTACGTGGATACCGGCAACATGCCGGCCGATGGTGCCTTCCAGTACGGTCTTGAAGCGCTGTGGAACAGCGGCCCGTTCTCGGTGCTGGCCGAGTACAACCATGCCACCGTCGATTCGCCAACGCTTAATGATCCGGAATTCAAGGGCTACTACATCACCGGCAGCTGGGTGATCACCGGTGAAACCCGCCCGTATGACCGCAATGTCGGCTATGCCCGCAGGGTGATTCCGACCGGCCGCTGGGGCGCGCCGGAACTGGTGGTGCGCTATTCCAATGTCGACCTTGATGACAATACGGTCCAGGGCGGCTCTTTCGACAAAACCTATCTCGGCCTGAACTGGTGGGCGACCAAGCGCTGGAAATTCGGCATTGGCTGGGGCCGTACCTGGCTCGATAAAAACGGCGTGACCGGCGTGACCGATGCTGTTCTCAGCCGCATTCAATGGGTATACTAATCGTGATTTTCCACACCAAAAAATTGACAGGGGTACAACATGAAACTACGTAATCTGCTCTCCGCCGCCATCGTCTTGGCTGCCGCACCGCTGGCCAACGCACAGGCTGATGAAGGCTGGGATTGGGGCGTGACGCCCTATGTGTGGGCAGCGTCCATCTCCACCGATCTGCGTGAAGACGCGCCGCCGGTCGGCAATGATTCCGACTTCAGCGACATCATCAGCAAAATCGATATGGCGTTCATGGGCCATGTGGAAGGCCAGGGCGATGACTTCGGCATGTTCGGCGACATCCTGTATCTTTCGATGGCCGACGGCCGCACCGGCGATTTTGCAAAGACCGATGCCGATCTCGATGCGTCGGTATTCGAACTCGCCGCTGTCTGGGCTCCGGGCGAAGTACGCAACCAGGGCTTCGAAGTATTCGGCGGCCTGCGCCACATCATCGTCGACTTCAACCTTGAAATCGATCCCAATGCGGCCCTGCTCAATACCTGGAATGTCGGCATTGACCAGTCCTTCAGCGACGCCATGCTGGGCGCCCGCTACAAAGGCGCCATCAACGACAAGTGGGGCTATTCGCTGCGCGCCGACGGATCCTGGGGCGACACCGAAGGCACCTACAGCACCAGCGTCATTTTCGTTTACAACACCGACGGCGGCGGCGCCTGGAACTTCGGCTATCGCTACATGGACACCGAACTGGCGGTGAAGACCACCTCGATCTCCCTGCAGTTGCACGGTCCGGTCATCGGCTACACCTTCAAGTTCTGATTGCTTCGAACCCTTGCCTCACAGACGGCGCTTCGGCGCCGTTTTTTTTGGGATCCACTCAGGGCCGTTTGTTGATCCGCAGGCGTAATTCACGCGGCGTGATATTGAACCAGCGGTTGGTGGCCCGGGTGAAGCTGCTTTGACCGGAAAAACCGAGCAGGCAGGCCGCTTCATGCAGGGAGATGTTTTCGTTGGCGAGGTAGATGCGCGCCATGTTCTGGCGCACGTCATCGAGAATATCCGAAAACTGCGTGCC
>JBEAYK010000099.1:0-4929 GCA_041159305.1 Pseudomonadota bacterium | reverse complement strand
TTCAGTTTCGATCTCGATGATTCGGAACTGGCCGGTGCACTCCAGCAAATGGAGGAAAGCCTCGCGCATCCGGCGCATCCCGCAGCAGAGAGTGATGAAGAAGGCCTGGCGCCTTTGACTGAAGCGGAAAAATCGATGTTCAACTACGATATCGATACGACTTTGATGCCCGATTTCGCTGTTCCTGAAATGAAAGCGGCGGTAACCGCATCGGTGCAGGAGCCGGTAATCGCTCCCGATTTTTCCAGCCTTGCACTCAGTGTCGATGCGGCGATGGCAACACCTGTTGCTGCAGCCGTTGCCAGCGTACCGCCACGCGAATTCGACCTGTCGATGTTCTCGCTCGTGGATGATGCGCCGGCACCGGATACGGCGACGGCTTTGTCCGATGCCGTGCCGTTGGCTCTAGCCAAGACGTCTGTCGAACCTGCGGTTACAGCCGAACCGGCCAACGACGCAATACGTGCAGAGACAGCCGACCATGACCGCCTGTTTCTGGTGGTCTCCGGGGTCGGCGGACCGGGCGCTGTACGGACGCTGCTGCAGAAAGTTCCGCGCGGATTCGCCGGAGTCATGGTGTTGTCATTGCAGATCGGTGCTGCACAGCTGGAGCGACTGCGCGCCCAGCTGCAGAAAGTCACCGATGCTGATCTGAGGGTCGCCGACAGCGATGAACATCTGCGGTCCGGTTCCATCTATCTGCTGCCTCCCGAGTGCGGTATTGCAGTATCGGCATTGGGATACCAGTGCCAGCCCCGCACCGGCCTCAGAGCATTCATTACCCTGCAATCGAAGATGACGCGGATTCTGGTGCTCAGCGGTGCCGATCCAGCATTGACGTCCGCCTTGATTGCCTTCAGCGCGGGCTGTAAAAATCTCTACGTACAAGATCCAGAAGAATGTTACGACGCCGGCGTGGCGCGTGAACTGGCCAACGCCGGCGCACCCCATCTGACGGAAGACACCATGGTGAAGTGGTTCAATTAAACGGAAGAATCTATGGAAACCCAAGTCGAACAGATGCGTGCGGTACTGATGGCGTTGCCAGGCGGCAAGCTGATGCTTCCGAACACCACCGTCTCCGAAATCATCACCTATGCCGCACCCGAAGCCGTCGAAGGCAAGCCGGACTGGTTCCTCGGGGTCATCCGCTGGAAGGGCTACCGGCTGCCGCTGGTTTCCTTCTCCGCAATGGCCGGATGGACGCCGAGCGAATCCGTAGCGGGCGCCAAAATCGCTATCCTGAAGGCGCTTTCCGGCGAGAACAGACTGCCTTATTTCGCGATCCTGACCCAAGGCTTTCCACGACTGGTGAATATCGCTTCCGATCATCTGATTGATGATCCGGAGCATGCCAGCGAGTATTTTTATTCCGCCTATCTGGACGGCGATGCTGTATCGATACCAAATCTGGAAACTGTTGAGGCCACCATCCGCGACGCGCTTTGATTACCAGTCGCCGTAATGCGATTGAAGCGCAGCGGTAACGGCAATTCCCGCGGTTTCAGTACGAAGAATCCGTGGTCCGATCCGCAACCCCTTGAATCCTGCCGTATGCAGCAGGTGGATGTCGCGTTCGGTGAAGCCGCCTTCGGGCCCGATGGCCAGGACGAGTTTGCCGTCATCGGGAATTCCTAATCCTGCAATGTCGTCTGCAGCATCCGGCTGCAGATAGTAAGCGCCAGCAATGCCCCGGGCATCGATGCGTTGGATGGCAATCGGCGGATTTACCATTGGCACCATCGCCCGTCCGGATTGTTCGCAGGCCGAACGCACGACCCCCTGCCAGTGTGCGAGTTTCTTATCGCCGCGTTCGCCTTCGAGTTTGACTTCGGTTCGGTCCGATACGATCGGCGTGAATTCAGCAACGCCGAGCTCGGTCGACTTCTGCAGGATCCAGTCCATTTTCTCGCCGCGCGCGATGCTTTGGTAAAGATGGATCCGCAGCGGCGATTCATTCAGCACGGCGATTTTGTCCAGAATGCGGACACGTGCTCCGCGCTTTTCAAGACTGAGGATGCGGCACGGATAGTCGTAACCATCGCCGTTGAATAGATGGAAAACATCATCGGTTTCCAGACGGAGCACGCGTATGACATGGTTGCTGACCATTTCCGGCAGCACCAGCTCGCGCTCCGGCTGCAGCGGCAGTTCGATGAAACTGCGGATGGTTCTCATGTGAAGGCCTCCGTGAGTGCAGTGGCAGTGACGTCGGCCAGAAGACTTAATTCCTCCTCCCCGACGCAATAGGGCGGCATCCAGTACAGCACGTCGCCGAGAGGCCGTAGCAGAACGCCGCGGGAGATGGCGTGCCGGTAGGCGCGCAGGCCCATGCCGCCTGAGATTTCTACCGCGGTGCCGTTGCCCCCGCTGGCGGCCCGCGTTTCAATGGCCAGAATCATGCCGGTCTGCCGGACTTCCGCAACGTTCGGATGATCGGCCAGAGGCGCGGCCAGCGCAGCCATGCGCGCGGCGGTGCCACGGTTGCGCGCCAGCACATTGTCTTCGTTGAAGATGCCTAGCGAGGCCACTGCCGCGGCACAGGCCAGCGGGTTGCCGCTATAGCTGTGCGAGTGCAGGAAGGCACGTTCGCGCGAATCATCCAGGAAAGCTTCGTAAACATGCTCGGTGGTCAATACCGCCGACAGTGGCATGAAACCGCCGGTCAGGCCTTTCGACAGGCACAGGAAGTCCGGCGCTATGCCGGCCTGTTCACAGGCGAACAGGGTGCCGGTGCGGCCGAAGCCGACCGCAATCTCGTCGGCGATAAGATGCGCACCATGCGCGTCGCAGATTGCGCGCGCACGCTGCAGATAGGCTGGATGATGCATGCGCATGCCACCGGCGCATTGCACCAACGGCTCCAGAATCAGCGCGCTGATTTCGCCGGGATGCGCCGCGAAAATGTCGGCCAAGGCATCTGCACGCCGCAATGCGCAGGCTTCAGCCGATTCGCCGGGCTCGGCGGTGAATGCGTCCGGCGATGGCGCGAACAGCGGTTGCAGAAGCAACGGTGCGTAGGTCCGCCGGTAGAGCGGGATGTCGCCCATGGACAAGGCCCCCAAGGTCTCGCCGTGGTAGCTGTTGCTGAGCGCCACGAAGCGTGTGCGGCCTTCGTCTCCGCGGTTGCGGTGGCTGTGGAAGCTCATTTTCAGCGCCACCTCGATTGCCGCCGAACCGTTGTCGGCATAGAACACGCGTGCCAGTGGTGCGCGTCCTGTCTGGCGCGGCGCGACCGCCAGCAGTGATTCGGCCAGTCGCAGTCCGGGCTCGTGCGAGAAGCCGGCGAAGATCACGTGCTCGAGCTCGCGGGCCTGGGCAGCCACCGCCTCGGCGATGCGGGGTTCAGCATGGCCGAACAGGTTGGTCCACCAGCTGCTGATGGCATCCAGGTAGCGGGTGCCGTCCACGCCTTCCAGCCAGGCGCCACGCCCGCGGCGGATTGGGATTAGGGGCAGACTGTTGGGGTGTTCGCGCATCTGTGTACAGGGATGCCACAGGACGGCGAGGTCGCGTCGGTGCCATTCCGCCAGATCCTGCGGCGTGATGAATGTGGACATAATTCGCCTTCCTCTCTAGCCAGTCCTGCCGAAACGCGCGACAATGAAACCATGAATTCCCTGCCTATTATCCATTCCCGCGAGCTGATTGAAAACAGTCACGGCAGGCGCGAGCGCATCGATTTGGAATTCTCCAACGGCGAACGTCGCCGTTATGAACGGGCATTGCATCAGGGGCATGGCGCCGTGATGATTGCCGCCATGCCCGACAAGGATACCGTGTTGCTCATCAAGGAGTATGCAGCAGGCACCCACCGTTACGAGCTTTGCCTGCCGAAAGGGCGGATCGATCCGGGCGAAACGGTCCTGGAGGCCGCCAATCGCGAACTCAAGGAGGAAGCCGGCTTCGGCGCCCGCAGCCTGCGTATCCTGCGTTCCATTACCCTGGCACCGACCTACATGACCCATGCCATCGATTTGGTTCTTGCTGAAGACCTGTATCCCGAGCGCTTGGTCGGAGACGAGCCGGAAGTGCTGGAAGTGGTGCCATGGCGCCTCGACCGCCTGCATGAACTGGTGTTGCGCGAGGACTGCTCGGAGGGCCGCAGCCTGGCCGCCTTGCTCGTCATCAAGGAATTGGTGCAATCAGGCACATGAGGATCTGGGCCGATCGACTTGCGGATATCGCCCGCCGTGCCGGCGATGAAATCATGACAGTGTACGCGCAGGACTTTGCCGTCACCGAAAAAGCCGATGCCTCTCCGCTGACCCAGGCCGATCTGGCGGCACACCGCTGCATCGTGTCCCTGCTACCCGAGATTGATGGCGGCCTGCCGATTCTTTCGGAAGAATCCGCCCATATTGAATGGCCCGCACGCCGGGCCTGGTCGCGTTATTGGTTGGTCGATCCGCTGGATGGTACCCGTGAGTTCATTAAGAAAAACGGCGAGTTCACCGTCAACATCGCGTTGATTGACGATGGCGTGCCGGTGCTGGGTGCGGTCTATGCACCGGCCATGGATTGGTTACTGGTCGGCGGCCAGGGCATTGGTGCCCGTTGGCAACAGGGAACACAATCCGGCATCGCCCGCGTCACCGGTGCGCCGAATCCCTTACGTGTTGCCGCGAGCCGTTCGCACCGCGATATCACGACTCAGGCGTACCTCGACCGTATCGGTTCGGTAGATACCGTCGGTTTGGGTTCATCTCTGAAATTCTGCAAAATCGCGACCGGCGAAGTCGATCTCTACCCGCGCTTCGGACCGACCTCGGAATGGGATACGGCGGCCGCACAGGCTGTGCTTGAAGCCGCCGGTGGCGGTGTATTCATGCTGGATGGCGCGCCGCTGCGTTACAACAGCAAGGACTCCCTGCTCAATCCCCATTTCATCGCCGTCGGCGATTTGTCCATCGGCTGGCGGGATTGGCT
>JBEAYK010000009.1:0-15439 GCA_041159305.1 Pseudomonadota bacterium | reverse complement strand
GTCCGAACCCTGCACGTTCGGCGGCACTGATTCCCTCCAAAACCTGGGACAGACTGCCGCGCCCGCCGCTCATCCGACGGAACAGATCGTCGTCCAGCGCATCGATACTGACAGTGATGCGATCCAGGCCGGCCTGACGTAAAGCCGCTGCCTGCGCCGCCAATAGCGAGCCGTTGGTGGTCAGGGCCAGATCTTCGAGCCCATCGATCCGCTTCAACAAGCCGATCAACTCCGGCAGATTGCGGCGCAGCAGCGGCTCGCCGCCGGTCAGGCGGATTTTACGCACGCCATTAGCAACGAATGCCTGTGCAATCTGTGCAATATCGGAAAACTCCAGACGCTGCTTGGCACCCAGGGCCGTTTCATCCACAGTACCTTCCGGCATGCAGTACGGACAGCGGTAATTGCAGGTTTCCATCACCGAAATGCGCAGATCCCGAAGCGGACGCCCGAGGGCATCCGCCACTGCAACCGAAGCCAGTGCCTGTAACTGCGGCTTCATGACAAGGGCCCTGGTACGGGCGTCGGCAGGTCGAATGCCTGACCCTCCTTGGCGACACGGAAGCCTTGGGCCTGCATGACCTCGCCATCGGCAGTTGAGGCGTAGTGATACAGAACCAAGGATGGCCACCATGACGCAGGATAGTCGCGCTGGATGTCAGCCAGACCGGTGTGCGAAGGATTGCCGTCCAGCCCGCAGTCATGCGCGATCAATTCGCCTGCCGCAATGCCATCGCCAAGCCGTTCCGGAATGGGACGGGTATCGCCGGTCCAGATGAAACTTCCGGACAGACGCAGACCAAAGGCGGAATCCGGCTGATGGTGGCGGGCCGGAAACACGGAGAACTGCAGACCTACATGCCAGAAACCGGTGCTGACCGGAATCAACTGGAATGCGTCCCACCAGTTGGCACCGCCCTCGGCCAGAACGCCCGGATAATCAGCCAATCGGGATTGCATGGCTGGCACGATGGCTGCCGGCACGAACAGTTTGATCTTGCCGCGCAAGGCATCGTCGAAATAGGCGGTATAGAACAATCGTTCCAGGCCACCGACGTGATCCAGATGCAGGTGCGTGATGAAGATGGCTTGCGGCGCCTCCCCGTAGCGCGCCAGATAGGCGGTCAGGGCTTCCTGGCCACAGTCAATCAGCAGCTGCGGCATGCCGTCGCGCTCCAGCACGGCACTGGCCGATCCCAATACCGGAGCAGCCTGCGAATTACCGACGCCAAGAAAGCGCAATTGCCAATTCATGCCAATCCCTCCTTATGCGCTGCGAGCAGACGTTGGAATCCTTCAGAGCGTTCAGCAGCGCCCACCATTGGACATTCTTTATCAATCGAGCGCTGCAAGCGCGCCAATACTCGTCCGGTCCAGATTCCGGCCCGACCGTGCATACGGCCTTTATCCCAATCGATGATATGCAAGCCGTCGGCATTGCAAAGGATGTTGTTGGCATTCAGATCGGCGTGCTGGGCGCCGGCACGATGGAATCGTGCAATCAATGCGCCGACCTCCGCCCAGGGCGCATCGCCTTGTCGGATGCGATCGGCAAAGGATCGGGCTTCAGGAATGTAGCGGGTCAGCAGGGCCGCACGGTAGGTCAATCCGGATCGCAGACAAAACGCCGCCATCGGCTCGGGTACCGGCAGACCCTGACAGCGCAACACTGCCAGCATCCGGTATTCCGCGAAACTGCGGGCACGCGCAAGACCCGTATAAAGGTAAGAGGCCTCGGACAACAAGGCGGCACGGCCACCGCGCCGGTAATGCTTCAGCACAGCCTGGCCGGTCGACGTTTCAACAAACCAGGCCCCACCGCGGCCACCCTGTCCGGTTACCGGCCGTGCCGAGCCGTAAGCACTTGCGTTAAACTGACGGGCATCCGGCACCGGCAACAGCCGGGATGCATACAACACCGTGCAGACCCCATCCGCACCCGTGAAGTTGACGCATTCGGTTTGGCCATCCCGTTCAATCATTGCAAGAGTGTACCAAGTGAACCCAGCCGCCGCCGTAAAATCCGTGTGTATTTTAAGATTATCGGCACTCGGCGATGCCACGCATGTCCTGCCGTTGATCCGGACCTTGCAAAAAAATCTGCCGGAATGCCGCATCACCTGGATTCTCGGCAAAGGCGAGGCCAAACTGATGGAAGGTCTTGAAGGCGTCGAGCTGATTGCCTTCGACAAGAAAGCCGGCCTGCAGGGCCTGAAAGACCTGACACAGGCGCTGGATGGCCGACGCTTCGACGTGCTGCTGCAGATGCAGCTGGCGCTGCGCGCGAATCTGGTGTCGGCGGTGATTTCGGCAAAGCGCCGGATCGGCTATGACCGTGAAAGGGCGAAAGAAGGCCACGGTTTGTTCGTCAACGAACGCATCCGGCATGACCGTCACCATGTACTCGATGTGTTCGGGCTTTTCGCCGAACCGCTGGGATTCCGGCAGACGGAAGTGACTTGGGAGCTGCCGGTACCGCCGGAAGCGCATGCCTGGGCCGCGGCGCAATGGCCTGAGGGCAAACGGACGCTATTGATCTCGCCGTGTTCCAGCCATGCGCTGCGCAACTGGTTGCCCGAGCGATATGCGGCTGTGGCCGCGCATGCCATGGCGCAGGGCTGGCAGGTGGTTTTATGCGGAGGCCGGAGCGCACTCGAGCGCGACATGGGCGACGCGATCATGGCCGCCATGCCGGAGAAACCGATTGATCTGATTGGCAAGGACACGCTGAAACAATTGCTGGCCCTGTTGGCTCGGGCTGATTTGGTGATGACCCCGGACTCCGGGCCGGCACACATGGCCAACGCGATGGGCAGCAAAGTGCTCGGTCTCTATGCTTGCACTGACGGTACACGCTCCGGTCCGTATTCGGATCTGCGCTACACGGTGAACCGCTATCCGGAAGCCACCATCCAGTTTCTGGACAAACCGGCCGCCGCGCTACCGTGGGGCAAGCGCGTCGAATTCCCCGGTGTGATGGCCATGATCGGCGTAGACGATGTCATCGCCGGCTTCGAACGCTATCGCACCGAGAACGGCTGACGCGCTGAGCCTCAGGGCGTGCGGTAGTCCTGATAGGACTTTTCTTCAACATACGCCGAACCGAGCGCAAGATTGATGTCTTTCTTGATCCGCGCACGCTCGTCGTTTTCAAAATAAACCGCTCGCGCCAATTTGATGAACTCGGCATCGAAACGCTGGGCTTTCTCCAGGATGCGGATATCGTCTTCGATGACCCACAGGCGCTCATTCACGGCTTTGAGCTGGGCCATCAATTCGCTGATATCGGTCGCCGAAGCCGGATGGGCCGCCCATGTTTTTTCGAGTGCGCTCAGTTCCTTGCGGACATTGGCGACTTTGAGCGCATCACTCATCCGTTCGGACTTGATTTGCAGGATGGTCACTTTATCCAGCAGTTCACCAAAGGAGACGGGGGCGAGGATTTCAGACATGACGGTCTCGTAAGCGATTGAGGTTTCAGGATTATAGTCGATGCTGGCGGATCGGAACGGATTGCCGCCGACCCCTTTCCCGGGGGAAGTGTGCATCGGTTCACAAAACCCCGTATTTGCCCTACCATGAAGTCAGGGAACATACTGGGGATGGGGCAATGTCATTGAAATCGTTCACTGAATTTCTGTGTATCGGCATGCTTGCGGCAGTTGCCGCAGGATGCAGCAGCAGCACGCCGGAGGCGCAGGCCAGTCGGCCACCGCCAGTCGACGATCCCAATATCGAAGTCAAACGCACCATCGTGATGACCGGGGCCAACCAATGTCAGCTGAAAATCCAGCGTGGCCGTGACGAGCCGGAATTGCTGACCCCCAAGGCCTGCAATCCGGTGACCGCCGCCGATGGCCATGTCACGGAAGTCAGTATCGTCTTTGATGCACCGTGCAAGACCTATCCGTTCAAGAACATTATCGGTGAACTTTACTTCGTCGATGAAAAAAGCATCGCCAGCCGGAACAGCCCCTGCCCGGTCGAATCGTTCAATACCAGTTATGGCTGGACTCTGGCTAAACAGTAAAGTCCCTCACGGCCACGTCACCAAGAGTTTTCAGTTCGGATACACATTCCCTGCGATAGCGCATTAACGTGACATGCGTCACATTAATGCGCAGTCTCTCGTCCATGAAATCAACTGGAAACCCACAATAGTCCGAAAGCCACACCTCCCAGAAGAACCAGACTACCGGGCTCGGCACTCAGAAGACGGCAACTGAAGGCAGCGGCGATGATGCCCTGGAGAAAATCACGGTTCTGCTCAACAAGCACCCCAGCAGCGCCAACCTGTTCACGGACGGGGAGGTCCGCTGCCTTCGCAAGCTAGGATATGACATTGCGCTGACGGCTCTGGAATCGACGCTTGATCTTGGCGGGGATTTAAATCCCGAATCCGAGGCCACGCACTACCTGCGCGGGCGCCTCCGTGAACTTGCTGTCCATTTGCGAGCGGCAGCCAAACCCCTGTCTTTTTTCACCGTGGTGTATTGGGCCATCCGGCTGGACGGATGGCTTGGCCTACTCAGGAGCCGACATGTCGCGGATGTGCTTGCCTTGGATCGCTGGATGCGACGACATGGGATCCGGCACCTGCATGCCCATTTCGGATTGGAAGCGGCACGCGTTGCGGTACTGATGAAACATTTCGCTCGGTCACCGTTTCCTTGACCCTGGGCAATACGGATGACCTGCATTACGCCGGCATGACCCGCTTACAGCAGAAAGTCGAAGCCGCGGATTTCATCATTTGTGTAGGGGTCGCCGCCAGAACTGCGCTGATGCGCCTGACACCGCACCGGTACTGGCACAAATACGATGCCTGCGCCCCCGGAGTCGACACATTGCGCTTTCAGCCGTGACCGCCACGACTCAAACCCGGAACATTCACGGTTCTGTGCGTCGGCGCGCTGGAGCCGCTCAACGGTCAAAGGACGCTGTTGGAAGCCTGCAAAATGCTGAGGGAATCCGGACGCGAAATCCGCCTTGTTCTCGTAGGTGCCGGCAGTGACGAGGCCGAACTGAATAACCAGGCTAAAGCAGCCGACCTGGAGCATGCCGTTACATTGACCGGAGCCCTGCCTCAGGACCGACTCTGCGACTGGTACAGCCGGGCCGACGTCTTTGTAAATTCCAGTCTTTCTGCGGACGTGTCATTGCCGGCCATGGAGGCCATGGCGGGCGGACTTGCCTGCGTGAGCGCACGAACAACCGGCATGCTGGAATTGATACGGGAAGGCTTGCACGGAGTTCTGGTCGAACCCGCAAGCGCTCATGAACTTGCCGGGGCGCTCATGCGGCTGATGGACGATGACGGACTGAGAACGCGGCGGGCCGGTTATGGAAGAGCCCGGATTCTCCAGAAATACAGTCTCTCACGAACCTCCGAACGATTCGGAAGCCTGTTCCAGACACGCCTGTCCACCCGACAAAGCCAGCGCAGAAAATCGCCCTCAGCGAAGATGCATGCGATGGGATCCGAATGCGTAACGGAGCCGGCCGATTGAAGGCAATGACCGGGCAATCATTCCGCCGCTTTGTCGACCCTTTCGATTCGATAACCCCAGCCATAGACCGGGAATATCTGCCAGCCGTGCTTAGGGCCGATATCAAGCTTGCGCCGGATTCGGCTGACATGGGTGTCAACGGTGCGGGTATCGACATCCGCGTTCAGTCCCCAAAGCTTTTCAAGCAGAGCAACCCGCGACAGCAAAACGCCGGGGCTCTGGAACATATGACACACTAACTCGAATTCCTTCTGGGTAAGCTCGACTGACTTGCCATCGACTTCGATGCAGCGCCTTTCGCGGTCGACCCGGTAATCGCCAAAATTAAGAACCTGTGCCGGCTTAGATCTCCGGGCAAGCGATTCAATGCGGGCCATCAACTCATGGTATTTCGGCGGCTTGACGACATAATCATCGGCGCCGGCCTTGAGAGCGGACACGATATCCAGCTCAGCATCCTTTGCCGTGATAAAAATCACGGGAATATCCCATCCGATGTTTTTGCGCACCCAGGCCAGCACATCGATACCGCTGCCGTCCGGAACCATCCAGTCGATGATCAGGATGTCGTATTTACCGGACTGCAGGACATCGGTGAATTTCTGGGCGGTGTCGAAACAGTCACAGCTGAATCCATCCGCACTGAACCACAGGCGATACATCTCCTGTTGGGTAATTTCGTCTTCCAATATCCCGATATGCATGCTTGGCTCTAACTCGCCCTGTTAGCCCTATGTCCCCATTGTAATGCAAAATCCACAGGCTACAAGCATCGGCGGGGCAAAGCTGTCGTGCTAGAATCGGAAGGTGCCCTGACCCTGCCATCCATTGAACTCAAAATGCAATCCCTACCGGTTCCCCAGGAATTCCGAGGCCGCCGAATTCTGGTGGCAGATGACAATGCCTTCAACCGGACCATCATCCAGCAGATGTTGGCTATGGCGGGTATTGAGGTGGTTCTTGCCGGGAACGGTGAAGACGCCTGCGCAAAACTGACAGATGCCGATCCCGACCTAGTGTTCATGGACGTCCGAATGCCCGGCATGAATGGCATGGAAGCAACCCAGATCATGCGGAATGCCGGCTTCAGCAGACCCATCGTCGGCATTTCCGCCGCCACGAGCAATGCTGATCAGATTGCCTGCAAGAGTGCCGGCATGAACGACTTTCTGGCAAAACCAATTGATGCCGATGAACTCTGGGGCTGCCTGACCCGCTGGCTGCAGCCGTGCGGAAGACCCGAAGCCGATGCCAGAACCGCCGCCGCGTCCTCCGGAACGGAAGTCGAAACCCGCTTCCTGGGCAATGCCGGCTCGCTGGCACGTGCCCGCGAGGCTTTCATCGCCTGCCATCGCGATGACTGCATACAGTTGCGGAACATGCTTGCCGAAGGAGATTGCACGGGCATGGCCAATCTTGCGCACGCCTTGAAAGGTTCGGCAGCGACCATCGGTCTGGAGGCCCTCTCCAAGCTGGCATTGGCACTGGAAAAGAAAATCCAGATGCAGGCCGATACGGATGAAGTGCTGCAGCTGATCAACTGGATCGATAACCAGCTGGCGCATCTGGTGGAATCCCGGTGACCGGTCCGCTTGCCATATGAATGAAAAAGCCCCTGCTGGCAGGGGCTTTAGAACTACTGGCGGAGAGGGAGTCCGCATAATTATAGTTTCCGCGAACCAGTATGGACTGCAAGCAATGCCTATAATAGCTTTATTCAGAGCCATTGTAGTCGGTTAGCCATTCCTGAGCGTCCGTTGCCGTACCCTGACAACCGTGCTAATTTGTATGGTGCAATGTATGGTGCAATGAGCTAGCCAGGAGAGCGTTTACATGGCGCGTGAAATCGGAAAACTTAAAATTACCCTGATTGAGGCGGCAATTAAGGCCAATCGCACTGGAATGATCTCGGACGGAGGCGGGCTTTACCTACGCATTGACCCTCGACACGGTGCAACATCCTGGGTTTTCAGGTACAGGGACGGGATTACGGGCCGACTCCGAGACAAGGGGCTTGGCCGTTATCCTGACATAAGCCTTAAGGATGCGCGGCAATCGGCCAGCAACTTGCGCACAATGAGGCAAAAGGGCATAGACCCAATTAGCACCCTGTCAGCGGAGCGCGAAGCGCAAAAGGCAAACGCCCACCCAGTAACCTTTGGCCAATGCGCCCTTGAGTGTCTAAACGCCAAAAAGGCGGGCTGGCGAAACGCCAAGCATGGCCAGCAATGGATTAGCACCCTGGAAACCTACGCTAGCCGGATCATGGGCAAGCCCGTTGCCAGCATCACCAGGGCAGACGTACTGGGGTGCATTGAAAAAGATTGGCTTACCAAGACCGAAACCATGACCCGCGTAAGGCAACGGATTGAAACCGTAATTGACTACGCTAAGGCCCGCGACCTATATGCGGGCGATAACCCTGCTAGATGGCGCGGTAGCCTCAAGGAATTACTTGCACCGCCCAACAAGCTAAAAGACGTGCAGCACCACCCCGCCCTCGCCTATCGCGATATTGGCGGCTTTATGGCGCAACTGACCGACAAGGGCGCATTTAGGCCCGACGGGGCGCTTTCATTCAAGGCGCTAGCCCTAACGATCCTGACGGCCAGCCGCATTAGTGAGGTAGTAAATGCCCAATGGCAGGAGATTGACCTAGGCGGCGGGCGCTGGGTGATTCCTAAAGATCGGATGAAATCGAATCGTGAGCATATCGTTCCATTAAGTCCTGAAGTTATCAAAATTTTCCGGGCGTTGCAGCCCCAGGCCGAGGGCTACGTATTCCGTTACGGCACAGATAGGCGAGGCAATCCGAAACCTATAACCGATGCGGCCCCGCGCAAAGTCTGCAAAGAATTGAACCCCGCCATTACCGTGCATGGGTTTCGATCTACATTCAGGGATTGGGCTGCGGATATGACGGCATACCCCCGCGAAGTCGCAGAAGCAGCCTTGGCGCACGTGCTTAGCGACAAAACGGAAGCAGCATATCGGCGCACTACAATGCTTGAAAAGCGGGCGATCTTAATGCGGGACTGGGCAAAACACTGTTTTACAGTCATACCAAAGGTTGCTGCGGTAACGCCCATTATGCGACCGAAAAAATTGTAAGAATTAATCGTAATTCGCGCATGGCTAGCACTCTGCGTGCTTTATTCTTGCACTAAATGACACCAATTGTTCCTTTTAACCGCTTGAATCTATGATTCATTTCCTATTGCCAATCATGGATTTAATTGGTTTTGAACACCTGTTTTTTTGTCTTGTGGAAAAAATGACGTTGAATATTTGATTGCAGTCAGGCGAAGTATAAGTACCAGCGAGACCGACCGGACTTACTGGACTTAAAGGAGACTGAATCATGGAAAATGCAATACAAGTAACGCAAGCAACCTTTGGCCCGATGGTAGAAACTTGTCGAGCCTATGGCATTAGCAGGACGGTCGCGTTCGACCTAGCCCGCAAGGGGCTGATTGAACACTTTTCTATTGGATCGCGGCGGTACGTCTATATCGACAGCCTTAACACCCTACCCGATCGATTGGCCAAAAGTGGGGGTAAGAAATGAGACATATCCCCTCCAACCTGGCGCAACCTGCCCTCGGGTGCGTGCGCGAATACCATAGTAAAAACCAAAGGGAAAGCGTGATTACGCAAGAAAAAAGAAACCCGCACGGGCAAGGTGCGGGTTTCAGTACTACTCAGGTAAGCGGCTTATCACCACTCGACACCATTTTAGCCCGCCTTGAAGGCGTCCGCAAACACGGCAAGGGATTTACGGCAAATTGCCCTGCCCATCACGACAAAACGGCAAGCCTATCTATAACCGAGGCAGCTGATTATCGCGTCCTGATGCATTGCTTTGCTGGATGCCCCATCGCTAGCGTCATGGGGGCTGTTGGCCTAACGGTAGCAGACTGCTACCCGAGGCGAGCAACCGCTGAAATGACCCCACAGCAGCTTGCGGAGACCCGGATTGCGGCCAGGAATGCGGGAACCATAGCGGCCTTGGGCGTCCTGGCATTTGAGGCAGAAATTTTGCTTATAGGTGGGAGAAAAAGCATTTCTGGGACAGTTTCGGTAGATGACCTTGAACGAATGGAAATCGCCGTTTCGCGGGTTCAGGATGTAAAGGGGGTGCTTAGTGGCCGATGACTCCCGAAGTCTCGATCAATTAGCCAACATGGCAATGGATGCCGCACCGGAGCCATTGAGGCGACCACTGCCGCCCGCCGAACCTTATCCAATAGACGCGCTCGGGGGCGTGCTTGGGTCGGCTGCTGAGCGAATTTATGAAGTAGTCCAAGCGCCGCCCGAACTTTGCGGACAGGCCGTACTTGCGGCTGCTAGTTTAGCTACCCAGTCGCACGCAGACGTAGAGATGGACGGCAGGATCGAGCCACTCTCGCTTTGGTGTATAACCATTGCCGAGTCAGGAGAAAGAAAAAGCGGCGTTTATGACCAGGCGCTTAAGGCCCATGCTGATTATCAACGTGAATTGGTCAGCAGACACAGCGATGAATCCAAGGCGTATAGGCTGGAAATGATGGCTTATGAAGCTTCCTGCAAGCAATTCATGGCAACCAAGAAAAGCGCAGCTACCAGGGAATCTATCTATCGGGGGCTATCAGACCAAGGGGAAGAACCGAAAGCTCCCTTATTGCCAGTAATTCTAATGCAGGAGCCAACCCTTGAAGGTGTCCATAAGCTAATGGAAAAGGGAAACCCGAGCATCGGTCTCTTCAGCGATGATGGCGCAGAATTTTTAGGCGGGCACGCTATGAGCAAGGACAACCGCGCTAAATCCTCAGCGGGCTTTTCTAAGCTATGGGACAGGGGGGAATTCAGCCGCGTGAGGGCGGGCGATGGTGCTGGCCAGTTTTATGGTAAGCGGATGGCCTTGCATCTGATGATTCAGCCCATTATTGCGGAAACTGCCTTAAGCGATGAAGTACTAAGCAAGCAAGGCTTTCTAGCACGCTGCTTGCTAGCATATCCAGTTTCGCGTATTGGGCAGCGACAATACCGACCTGTTGACCTAAGCTCAGATCCAGCCATGCGGCAATACTGGGGACGGATGGCCGAATTACTGCGCACGCCGCCTATGCTGGCAACCAATACTCGAAACGAGCTGGCCCCGCGTCGATTATGTTTAGATAAGGACGCTCGCAGGGCCTGGATCGGCCTACATGATGCAATCGAGTCAGCGGCCCCTACTGATTATGTAAACGTCAAAGCTTGGGCAAGTAAGGCGGCAGCGCAAGCATTACGTATTGCCGGAGTCCTGACCCTGGTGGAAAACCCATCTGCAGCGAACATAGGTGCTGATGCCGTGATGAGGGCCGGACGCTTAGTCGATTACTACATGAGCGAAGCGGCAAGGCTTGCGGGAGTGGCCATGATTCCGCCCGACGTTAAAAATGCTGAGCTGCTGCATAAGTGGGCTATTGATCGAGGCAAGACGTACTTTCATTCCCGCGAAGTAATTAACGGGGGCCCTAACCCACTAAGGACAAAAGATATATTTGATCGAGCAGTTAGCCAGTTATCGCGGGCAGGCTGGGTTTCAACAATAGATGGCGGCATGATGCTGGACGGAGCGCATAGGAATCGAGTTTGGCAAGTCAGGGCGGCTGGGTGAAAATTGGGCGCTCTCGCGAAATTCCTAAATAGCATTGACCTATTAGCGACTCCTGCGACAACTGCGACTAAAGACCCCCGCCTACCTAAAGAGTCGCAAGTGTCGCAAGAATCGCAATTGGATATTGAGAAGTTGAAAATGGAGCTTGACCCTTTTTACGGGATGGATTCAGCTGCAATAGCGCCAAGCATTACCTATACCCTTGTTACGTGCGAATCCTGCAAGCATTGCATACCCAGCACCCATAACCCTGGGGCTGGGTGGGGCCGCTGTACGATCAGTCCGAAGCATGGGGATTTTCCAGGGCGGCGGCACATATGCCATGACCACCACCCCCCATAGGGCGGACCAAAAGTCCAGGCCATTCAATTATCGCCGCGTGAACCCCATGTCTTTTTCACATCTCCCACCTAAAAGAATTAAACCATGCCAAGGAAAACCCCGACCAACGTTTTAGAGTTACGCGGATCGTTCAAGAAACACCCTGAGCGCCGCGCAGCGCGAGCCAATGAACCCAAGCCAACGGGCAGCATAGGCGACCCGCCCGAACACCTGAAACCTCAGGAGCAGGATCTATGGCGCGAAATTGTGGGTATTGTCGCGCCTGGCGTGCTTGCCAATAGCGACCGCCTGGTACTTGAGATAACTTCAGTTTTGATGGCTGAATTCCGCATACTTGGCACAGCGGGCATGACGGACGGACGCCTGAGCCGACTTTCAGCACTTCTCGGGCAACTTGGCATGACCCCTGCCGATCGAGCACGAGTTAATGTGCCAATGAAAGCAAAAGCTGTTAATCCATTTACTGACTTTTGATTGCGCAGCACATGAGCAATTCAAACACAGCTAGCTTTTAAGGCATGGTGGTTAGACGGCCACCCTGAAACTTGTTTAAACTGGGCTTACCCGCGGCGGCTGCCGCTTAATTCAATCGTTAGGGCTCAGATGAAAGTTCGTCAGTGGTCGAAGTTGCCCTACTACGACCCAAAGAGTCTACTAATTGCATTGGATAAAGTATCTGATCAGGTTGCTGCCGCTAATTTGCCCTACAACCTATCGTCACTTCGGACAAACGAGCTCAATCAGTTTCGCGAGCGGCGCCAATGCGCGCTGTTTTGCTATGGCATGAGTCAGCGCCTCGGAACTGAAGTTCGCTTTGCTGTTTTTGAGGAGAGTGATACCGACTTCATCGGCAAATACATATTCCTCGACGAAGTGCACTATGTTCCGTTACAGGTCAAAGAAATCGTTCCAAGCGTAGTTAGCGATGCTGTGACTCTTCAAGACGAAATTGACAAGCTAGAAAAATATACAGACTCGAAAGATCTAGTTGTTGCGTTTCATATCAACCGAGTTATTCATGTTGATTTTGCTCAACTAGACTTCTCTCGAGTTCCAGTCATGGAGCTATGGTTTTTCGGTTGCGTTGACCAAGTTAAACAGGAATGGTTACTTTTTGGTAATGTTCTATCGGAGCAACGAGAACCTTCGAATTTCCGCTACCCTGAGCCCTAACAAGTCCGTAAGGAGCTTCCTGTCAAGTTCGGGTGCATAAAATCCTTACCTGCTGCTTTTAGGTCTTTGCCTGTCATTGAATTTTCCTTTTGCTCGCCTTTGTTACTGTCATCGCGGTTAGGACAAGGGGTGTCAGACTGCATTTCCGTAAACGGTCTTGTGGAATCAAAAAATCGGATTCGGACCAGGGTATAAACCGCGCCCAGAGGCCTCGTTCATTCATCGGCTTGGTCCACGTGCGGCGATCAACCGCTGCGTGTGTTTGACACCGGATTGTTAGTCAGGCTCTCTCTGGGTCGGTCTGTCCCGTTGTTACCCGTGCTCGCGTTGACGCTGATTTATCGTGTGAACTTATGCCGTCTGCAACCTCGCTTTCTTGCTCGCCGCCCGTTGCACCATCGGATGCTTGAGCCAGGCTTCCGGGTCATAATTCTCATCCCTTGCAAGAATCGCCCAGAGTTGCCGTGCATGCTTGTTGGCAATGGCCACCAAGACCTTGCCGAACGACGTTCGTGCCGACAGTTTCTTGATCCAGATCTGCTCAGGCGTTGCTTTCTCCATCGCCACTGCCTTGGCGCACTGCAGACTGCTTCGGGCGCCCTGTATCAGCAGGGTACGCAGATAGGCATCGCCCCGGTGGGTGATGCCGCCCAAACGGGATTTGCCACCACTGGAATACTGGCTCGGCGTCAGCCCCAGCCAGGCCGCCATCTGCCGGCCGTTCTTGAAGGCCCGGGCATTGCCGACCATCGCCACCAAGGCATCGGCGGTCAATGCGCCGACGCCGATAATCGCCCGAGCACGCCGACAGCGTTCATCGGCCTTGGCATGTTGCTCGATACGGCGATCGCTGGCGGCGATACGTTGCTGAACCTGTTTCCAATGATGGTTTAGCTCACCAAGCAGTTCCATCAGTTCTGCCGGCAGGTCCTGCATGGTCAAATCCGCAAGGAATTGCCGCAGCGCGGCATCACTTTGCGGCACCACGCAGCCGAATTCGGCCAGCAAGCCACGAAGGCGATTGCTGATGGCCAGACTCTCGGTCTTGTCACCTTCGCGCACCCGGTGCCAGCTCAATCGTATCTGCTGATCCAGTGTCTTGACCGGTACAAAGCGCATATTGCCCTGCCGGGCTGCCGTGGCAATGGCTTCGGCATCATTGCGGTCGTTCTTGGTGGTGCGGCTTTTGCGGAACGGGGTGACGAACTGCGCCGCCATGAGTTTGGGCTGCAATCCGTACGACTCACAGCGGCGCGCCCAATGATGCGCGCCGCTGCAGGCTTCCATCGCCACCGTGGTGCTTGCAGGCCGCTGGGCCAGCCATGCTGCAAACGCCTCGCGGCGCAAGTCATGGCGTTGCCGGACCGTGCCACGTTCGTCCATCTCGCAGACCGAAAACACCTGTTTGGCTAAATCAACTCCGACCGTTATAGTATGCATTGGAGACTTCTCCTTCGTGAGATTGTGGAAACTTCGTGAGAGTTTAGAAACACAATCGTGGCACTTCGATGCCGAGGCCGTAAAGCCGACGAAGTGGAAGTCTCCTTTTTACTCATTCAAGCGGACAGCCGCCCCGAAACTTGGTTAAACTGGACATATCCGCGGCGGCTGCCGCTTAATTGAATCGTTAGGCTTTATGAGACCCACAATTCCACTTGGTGAATGGCGTATTGCCGTAAATCTTGAATATACGCAGAGCATACAAAACCAAGCTGGCATGGCTGCTGTTGGATGCACTTGCGAGGACTGTCAATACTGGTCAGATGTATGGCCATCAGTTTTTCCAGTCGAGCTGCGTACGCAGCTCGAGCGAATTCAAATTTCCATTGCTAACCCATCAGATCTATATTTATATGAAAGGGAGGCTAACGGGGCGCACTATCGTGTTGTCTATCACATGGTCGGCAAGATACTCTCTGGTCCACAAGCCTGGTTCCAATTCGAGGACGAATCGAAGGGTATGCACTACCATAATGTTTCTGATCCGAGCAGACGCATAGGTCTAGTTGTTGTTCCCAGCTCACAAACATTTGATTGCGGCCCAAAGTTGAGAGATACAGCTGGTGGTGATTTGATTCAAATCGATTTCCGACTTTTTATCCCACACAAGGCTACTGCTAGTAACTAACTTCGGCCGAGAAAAGTCTAACTACGCAATCAAGGGGACCGGGAACGGAACTTCACCCGGTTTAGTTGACACCCTTTCCTAACTGGAGGTGTGTATGGCTAAGCCCGGTCTTCGCAAGATTGGCCGTTATTCCGAATCATTCCGACTCTCTGCCGTTAAACTCAGTTTTCAGCCCGATGTGACCGTAAAGTCCGTGGCCGAGGCACTGGACATCCACCCGTTCATGCTGTCACGCTGGCGCAAACAGCATCGGGAGGCAGTCATGCGAAAAAAAGTGCCGGTTGATGAAGATACCGCCAGGCAGTTGCGCGAGCTCAAGCAGATCAAGCGCGACTATGCACGGCTGCAAGAGGAGCATGAACTGCTAAAAAAAGCCATCCGGTTCTCTTCCGAACAAAAAGCGAAATCTTTGAGTTCATCAAAGCCTCGCGGGAAGGGAATCGGATCGAAGTGATGTGCCGGTTGTATGGCGTGACCCGCTCGGGGTTTTATGCCTGGTTAAACCGAAGCCCGAGCCGTCGTGACCAGTCCGACGGCGCCCTGCTTGAGCAGATCCGGCAGCTGCATAAAGCCAGCCGTGAGACCTACGGCAGCCCGCGCGTGCACCAGGCCCTGCAACAGAACGGAACCTGCGTGGGCGTGAAG
>JBEAYK010000098.1:0-5825 GCA_041159305.1 Pseudomonadota bacterium | reverse complement strand
GTGCCGATGCCGGTACGGATTGATCCGCCGCCGCCGGAAATCGGCGAGATCATTTCGCCCGGCTGCGCAGCTTTGGCCACGATAACGCCGTCAAAGGGTGCGCGGATCACGGTGTTGTCGATGTTCAGAGCTGACACGCCGAGTTGGTCGCGGGAAACGCTGACCGATTTCTGCAGGCTGTTCAGGCGCGCGGCGCGCGAATCACGTTCGGCCTTGGCGGCGTCCAGCGATTGACGGGAAACCAGCTGTTTGGCGCCGAGCTCGCGGTTGCGGGCATAGTTGCTCTCGGCCAGCGCAAGTTGCGCGCGGGCTTCCGCCAACTGCGATTCAGTGGAGGCTAATTGCGATTGCGATAGACGGTACTGGGCGTCGGCATCCTGCACATCGAGGCGGGCGAGCACTTCGCCGGCTTTCACGCGCTGGCCTTCTTCGATGTAGACCTCTTTCACCTTGCCGGTGATTTTCGAGGAGACGGTGGCGATACGGCGCGCGGTGACATAACCGGATGCGTCCAGCACCGAGGCCGGTCCGCTTTCCGCGGCCGAACGCGGATTGACCGTTTCCACTTCCAGCGCCTTGCCGCCGCGAAACAGAAAGAAAGCCGTCATCAGAACCACCACCGCGCCGACGATCCAGGGCCAGCGCCGCTTCTTTTTCATCGCTGTGCTGCCACTGCGATTTATTTTCAGTTGGTTGAGCAATTCATCAGGGCGGTTCATACGTTAGTCCTTGGCGTGATGGCCATTATTCTGTCATTGACTCAGGAATCGGTGGAGTGCCGGTGGTCATATTTTTTCTGCAGGAAGCGGAACGCCGCACGCAGGCCCTGGGCCTCGCCACCGGCCGGTTTTCGTTCCAGCTGTAGACGTCCAAGTGTGTCCAGGCGGTGCCGGCCGGGACGAAACGCTGCAGGAACAGGGCGGCGGTCATGCAGCCCGCCATTTTGCTCGGTCCGGCATTGGCCAGATCGGCCACGTTGGATTTCAGGTAACCCAGATAGGGTTGCCACAATGGCAGTTGCCAGAGCGGGTCGTGCTCGGCTTCACCGGCCGCCAGATAATCACGGGCCGTTTCCGCATGGTTGCTGAACAGCACCGGCAGATCCGGTCCGAGCGCGATGCGTGCGGCGCCGGTCAAGGTCGCGAAATCCATGATCAGGTCCGGCTTCAGTTCGCCGGCCAGAGTCAAGGCATCGGACAGCACCAAGCGGCCTTCGGCATCGGTATTGTCGATTTCAACACTCAGGCCCTGGCGTGTGGTGATGACATCGCCGGGGCGGAAGGCGTTACCGGCGATGGCATTTTCCACGGCGGCAATCAGCAGGGTCAAGCGCACCGGTACCGTGTTCTGCATCAACAGGCGTGCCAGGCCCAAGGCGTGCGCCGCGCCGCCCATGTCTTTTTTCATGTTGCGCATGCCGTCAGCGGCCTTGATATCGAGACCGCCGGTATCGAAGCAGACGCCTTTGCCACACAACACGATATGCGGATGCGCATCATCGCCCCAGTCCAGACGGATCAGGCGCGGCGCCCGGTGTGAGGCGCGGCCGACCGCGTGGATGGTTGGAAAATTCTGCGTCAGTAACTCCTCGCCGCAGATGCTGGATACGCTTGCCCCGAAGCTTGCGCCGATGGTACGTGTGGCTTGCTCCAGCTCATCGGGGCCCATGTGTTCCGTTGGTGTGTTGATCCAGTCGCGCACTTCCAGACTGGCGGTGAGTACGCTTTCGGCGCACGCGCTCTGGTCTTCGGCATGCAGAACCGCCGGCTCGATTTTGGCCAAGTACCGTTCGAATCGGTAAGCACCCAGTCCCCAGCCGAGCAGCAGATTGTCCGCGCTGAGGGCGGCGGTAGAATCGGGGCTGCGATGATAATGGCCTTTCGGCAGCAGTTTCGGCAGATGCGCAATCGCATAGGGGGTATCGCCGCTAATGACAGCGACCACCTGATGACATTGCCCGCTCGCATCCGGCAACAGGGCGAATTGCGTGGCACGCCCCTGGAACGACTGGCTTGCCAGCCAATTACGGATGAATTCCGTTTGCGTCGTCAGCCAGGCGGGGTAGTGTTCGGCCGACACGAAGATGATGGATCGCGATTGCGGGTGCCGCGCTTTCGATAGGCCTTGTGCGGAAAATGCAGAAGTCATGCGGATACCTCTTCCAGCCGTTCGGCCAGTTGCTGCAGGGTAGTGATAGTGAGATGCGGTGGCGTGATTTCCGCCGGCCAGACCGCGCCGGTGCGGTTGATCCAGACCGATTGAAAGCCGGCGTCGTGCGCGCCCTGCACATCCAGCCAGGGGTCGTCGCCGACATGCAGAATGTATTGCGGTGCGATGCCAAGCGCCTGGCTGGTGGCTTCGAAGATCGGCGGATGCGGTTTGGCGGTACCGACATCGCGCGCGGAAATGCAGCCGGTGAAATAGTGGCCGATGCCGGTGCGGCCGAGGTCGGCGTTGCCGTTGGTCAATCCGATCAGCGGAAAGCGCGCCGCCAGCCGGTCAAGCGCCGGCAGGCAGTCGCTGTAAAGCGTGACGTCGTTACGTGCCCGAAAAAAGGCATCGAAGGCCGGCTCGATCAGCGCATCGCTTTCGCCGCTCAGATGAAAGGCGTGCTGCAGGGACAGTTTGCGCTGCGCGGTGAAATCGTGCGCAAGTTCCGGATGCGCCTGGGCGATCTGTTCGCGCAGATGGCGCATGGCCGGTACCGGGAATTGTTCGGCGGTGACCGGTGCATGCGCCAGAAGGAAATCATGGAGCGCCGCTTCGGCGCGCTCGATGATGGGCCAGATCGGCCAAAGGGTATCGTCCAGATCGAGGCTGATGGCTTTTACGGTATGCATGCTCCTAGGATACCGCGCCTCGGCGTGCACACTGCGTGTTTTTAACGCATTTGCAGATAACCGGATTGCCGGCCGCGCGCCAATCCCAGCTCCAGACGCGGAGGATTCTGCGCGAGCTGTCCGCGCAAGGTCGACAGATCTCCGACCGACTGGCGGTTGACCACCAGAATGCGGTCGCCGGCCTCCAGACCGTTGCGTTCGGCGCGGCTACCGGCCACCACCTTGCTGATGATGACGCCGCGGATACCGGTCTGCCGGTAGCGTTCCGGCGTGTCGATCAGCACGGCACCGGCCAGTCGGGCATCCAGCTGGCCTGCGTCCAGTTCCTTCGGCGAGGCTTTCAGTTGTGCGCTGACCGAAAGGCGTTGACTGTCGCGCACCAGTTCCAGTCGTACCGGCGCCCCGAGCGGCAACAGGCCTTCCAGATTGCTGAGGGCGTCGGCACCGTCGATGCGTTGGTCGTTGGCTTTGACGATGACATCGCCGGGACGGATGCCGGCGGCTTCGGCCGGGCTGCCGCGGTAAACCCGTGTTACCAGCGCGCCGCGCGTAATCGGTTCGGCCTGTGTCTGCGCGGTTTCGGCATCCAGTCCCAGCGTGCCCCGGCGGACTTCACCGAAGGCCATCAGCTGTCGCATGATTTCCTTGGCCAGATTGGAGGGAATCGCGAAGCCCAGACCGATGTTTCCGGCGGCACTGCCGCGGGGATTGAAACTGGCGACATTGATGCCGACCAGTTCACCGTTGAGATTGACCAGTGCTCCCCCGGAGTTTCCGGGGTTGATCGACGCGTCGGTCTGGATGAAATTCTGGAAGCCCAGCCCCTGCAGGCCGCTGCGGCCGACGGCGGAAACGATGCCCGAGGTCACGGTCTGCCCCAGACCGAAGGGGTTTCCGACCGCAACCACGTAATCACCGACCCGCAGCTTGCTGGAGTCGGCGACCGGCAAGGCCACCAAATCCTTGGCGGCGATGCGGATGACGGCGATATCGGTGTCGGGATCGGAGCCGACCGGTTGGGCTTCGAAGGTGCGGCCGTCGGACAGGCTGACCGACACTTCATCGGCACCCTCGACCACGTGATTGTTGGTCAGAATCAGGCCGCGTGCGGCATCCACGATGACGCCAGAACCCAGTGATTGTGCGATGCGCTCCTGCGGATAGCGCCCGCCCCCGAAAAAATCGGCAATCGGATTGTTCACCCGGACCCGTTGTTTGGTGTAGATGTTGACCACCGAAGGCGTCACTTTGGCGAGCATCGGCGCCAGTGTGGGCATGGGTTGGGCGCTTGCCGGCGCTGCCGCCAGGGCCTCCGGAATCATCCACGAGCGCTTCGCAGACGCATTATTATTGCTATCTTTCTGATTTGCATAATAAAAACCAGCAGCCAATGCGCCGGTTGTGGTGCATAGCGTTGCCAAAGCCAAGGTACGCAAGGAGAGAGCCATGGGGGTTCCTGCCGGAGGTCTGGGAAGCAGTATAGCGAAGGTGAAAAAAAATGGTGATTCACGACTTGGTTTCACGCCAATGAAACGAGTCTATCCCACTGTAAGTTAAAGGAATATGAACACGGCAACAGGTTAAAATTTCGTGTTGACATGCCGTTTCAAGACGGTTAATGTAGACTCCTGAAACACAAGATGTAGTGTTTTTATAACGAGAAACCCCAACATGTAGTGAGGGGTGCTAAGCGATGGCTGCAAAGCTTGAATTATCATGGAGATAAGTTGGATATGAGTACACCCCGATTGGAAGCCGTTCCCGCCAGCGTTCAAACCCCGCACGACGATGCGCTCCCGCTGCAACCGGCCTCGCTGGATATCTGGGATAAAAAATACCGACTGAAAGCCAAAAACGGCGCACCGGTCGATCAGAGCATCGACGATACCTATCGCCGTGTTGCCAAGGCGCTGTCGGAAGCCGAGCCGGATGCCGAGCGTCAGGCGTACTGGAATGAGCGTTTTCTGTGGGCGTTGCGCCGCGGTGCGATTCCGGCCGGCCGCATCACCTCTAATGCCGGTGCGCTGGAACACAAGCCGGCCACCTCCACCATCAACTGCACCGTGTCGGGCTCGATTCCCGATTCGATGGACGGCATTCTCGACAAAGTGCACGAAGCCGGGCTGACCCTCAAAGCCGGCTGCGGCATCGGTTATGAATTCTCGACCCTGCGCCCGCGCGGTGCTTACGTATCCGGCGCCGGTGCGCACACCTCCGGTCCACTGTCGTTCATGGATATCTACGACAAGATGTGTTTCACGGTGTCGTCCGCCGGTGGCCGTCGCGGCGCCCAGATGGGCACCTTCGATGTGTCGCATCCGGACGTCAAGGAGTTCATCGGCGCCAAGCGCGAAGACGGCCGCCTGCGTCAGTTCAATCTTTCCCTGCTGATCACCGATGGCTTCATGGATGCCGTCAACAAGGATGCCGACTGGCCGTTGATTTTCCCGGTCAGTGTCAAAGAGCAGAACGATCTTGATCTGAATGACGCCTCGCAGGTGGTCTGGCGCGATTGGCCGGTCAACACCGGCTATGTGACCCGTGACGACGGCTTGGTGGCCTGCAAGATTTTCGGCCATATCCGTGCGCAGTTGCTGTGGAACCGCATCATGGCGTCCACGTATGATTTCGCCGAGCCGGGCTTCATCCTGATCGACCGCGTCAATGAAATGAACAACAACTGGTGGTGTGAAAACATCCGTGCCACCAATCCCTGTGGCGAACAGCCCTTGCCGCCTTACGGCGCCTGCCTGCTCGGCTCGGTCAATCTGACCCTGTTCGTGCGTGATGCCTTCACCGACAAAGCCGCTTTCGATTGGGAAGAATACAAAGAAGTCGTGCGCGTGTTCACCCGCATGCTTGACAATGTGGTGGAAGTAAATGGCCTGCCGCTGGAACAGCAGCGCCAGGAAATCATGCGCAAGCGCCGCCATGGCATGGGCTTTCTGGGACTGGGCAGCACGCTGACCATGCTCAAGATGAAGT
>JBEAYK010000097.1:0-5029 GCA_041159305.1 Pseudomonadota bacterium | reverse complement strand
AAGGTGGAAGGCATCACCGTGGTGTTGCCGTCGCCGCGTGCGGTCGGTGCGGTGGTGTTCAATGCCGCCAATATCATTCAGGACGGCGCCGTCACCGCCGTCTACCACAAGCAGGAACTGCCGAACTACGCGGTGTTCGATGAGCGTCGCTATTTCGCCGCCGATGCCGACCCCTGCACATTCACGGTCAAGGGCATCACCTTGGGCGTGATCATCTGTGAAGACGTCTGGTTCGCCGAACCGATCGCCCAGTGCGTGGCCGCCGGCGCGCAGCTGGTGCTGGTACCGAACGCCTCGCCGTTCGAGCATGGCAAGACCGCGCAGCGCGACCGTCTGTTGACCGAGCGCGTGCGCGAAACCGGAACCGCCATCGCCTATCTCAATACCGTCGGTGGCCAGGATGAAGTGGTGTTCGACGGATCCAGCGTGCTGGCCGATGCCGATGGCAGCATCCATGCCAATGCCGAATGTTTTGCCGAACACCTGCTGCTGGCCGATTTCGAACCGGCATCCGGGAAATTCCGGAAAGTCGAATGGCCAGACGAGCGCGACGAGAGTTTCGAATCGCTGGCTTACCGCGCCATGGTGCGGGGCATCCGCGATTACTGCGGCAAGAACGGTTTCGGAAAGACGTTGCTCGGACTGTCCGGTGGCGTTGATTCGTCGCTGGTGCTGGCCTTGGCGGTCGACGCCCTTGGTGCCGATAACGTCACTGCCGTGCGCTTGCCCTCACGCTATACCGCCGATCTCAGCAACGATCTGGCCGAAGCCCAGGCCGGCAAGCTCGGCGTTGCGCTGGAAACCATCGCCATCGAGGCGCCGTTCAAGGGCTTTCTCGACGCCCTGGCACCGTCCTTCGCGGGCTTGCCTGCGGACGTGACCGAAGAAAATCTGCAGTCGCGCTGCCGTGGCACCTTGATGATGGCGCTGGCCAACAAAAAAGGCGGCCTGCTGCTGACCACCGGCAACAAGAGCGAATATGCGGTCGGCTACGCCACCATCTACGGCGACATGTGCGGCGGCTATGCGCCGATTAAGGATCTTTACAAAACCGAGGTCTATGCCGTGTGTGCCTGGCGCAACCGGCAAGGCGACGGCGAGGTGATTCCGCAGGCGGTCATTGACCGCGCGCCCTCGGCGGAATTGCGCGAAAACCAGACCGATCAGGATTCCCTGCCGCCGTATGCCTTGCTGGATGCCATTCTGAAAGCCAGCATCGATCACGAACGCACGCCGCAGGAAATCATCGCCGATCTTTCGCCGCAATGGCCGGACCACGATGTCGCGCACGAAACCGCACGCATGTTGCGCTTGGTGCGGATTTCGGAATGGAAACGGCGGCAAGCGGCGCCCGGGCCGAAACTGTCGCGACGCGCTTTCGGCCGCGAACGCCGTTACCCGATCAGCTCGGGTTACGGCGCCTGATCAGTTTTCGATTTCGCCCGCGAACGGGTTGAGGTGGTTCCAGCGCGAACGGCGTGTCGGCCAATTGCCGGTCAGATACGGATGTTCCGGATAGTTGCTTTCCAGAACGCGACGGGCATCCTGGGACAGACCGTCCTGGCCGAGTTTCTTGTAGGAAGCGGCCAGCAGGGCGACGGCATCGTCATCGAAGTCGGACTGCGGATAGGTTTCCAACACGTATTTGGCACGACCGACGGCTGAAACATAAGCGTCGCGCTCATAGTAGTACATGCCGACGGTTAGGTCGTGCTGGGCCAGACGGTTGCGCAGGTAAATCATGCGCTGACGCGATTCTTCGGCGTACTTGCTGGTCGGGAAGCGACGCACCACATCGTTGAAATCGTTGAAGCTCTGCTGGGCTGCACCCAGATCACGCGCGGAAGTATCGAGCCGGGCGATTTTGGCCAACCAGCGGTTTTCGCGGTCGAAGTTGATCAGCGCTTTCAGATAATAGGCGTAGTCGATGTCCGGATTGGTCGGGTACGTCTTGATGAAGCGGCTGATGGTGGACGTGGCCTCTTCGGGCTTGGCCAGTTTGTATTGGGTATAGGCCAGATTGATCTGCGCTTTTTCCGACAGCTGGCCGTAAGGGAAGCGCGCCACCAAGCGGATGAAGGTGCGTTCGGCCGTGTCGTAATTCTGGTCTTCAAGTTCCTTGACGCCGAGCGCGTAAAGCGGCTCCAGTTCCAGGGTTTCGGTTTCCGGCTGTTTTTTGCTGCCGTCCATGCCGAAAAATTCCTTCGTCGTCTGGCAGGCGCTCAGCGAAGCCAACAAAAACAGGATGGCAAGCAGACGGGAAGGGCGGGAAAGCGTCATAAATTTCATAGTTAAGCGCCAAGTCGGCAATTAGTGGATAATACCCTAAGCTCGCATCGAGCTCCACGATTATTTCCCGCGCGAAGCGCTAAGCCATTGATTCCATGAACCAGACCGCGCCAGACGCCATCGAAGAAAACGAACCCGAATGCATTGAAGCCACGGTGCCTGAGCATGTGGCGGGCAAACGTTTCGACCAAGCTCTGGCCGAAATGTTCCCCGAGTTCTCGCGCTCGCGTCTGACCGAATGGATCAAGTCGGGCGATGCCCTGCTCGATGGCGAAATGGTCAAGCCGAAAGTGGCGGTCAACGGCGGCGAAACCGTCACGCTGGCCGCCCGTCAGCAGGTGGAAACCGATGCCGTTGCCGAGGACATTCCGCTCGAGGTGCTTTACGCCGATGCCGATGTGCTGGTGGTCAACAAGCCGGCCGGCCTGGTGGTGCATCCGGGAGCCGGTAACCCGCGCGGCACCATGGTCAATGCCCTGCTGCATTACGACCCCGAACTGGCGCAGCTGCCGCGGGCCGGCATTGTGCACCGGCTCGACAAGGACACCTCCGGCCTGATGGTAGTGGCGCGTTCGTTGCGTGCGCACGCCGGTCTGATCGAACAATTGTCATCGCGCGCCGTGCACCGCCAGTATGTTGCGGTAGTGCAGGGACCGATGGTCGCCGGCAATACCGTGGATGCGCCGATTGACCGCCATCCGCATGACCGCATCCGCATGGCGGTGGTCAAGGAAGGTGGCGGCCGTGAAGCCATCACCCATTACCGTGTCCGTGAAAAATTCCGCAGCCACACCGTGGTGGAGTGCCGCCTGGAAACCGGACGTACCCATCAGATCCGCGTGCACATGGCGTATGTGAAACATCCGCTGATTGGTGACCCGCTCTACGGCGGCTCGTTCAAACTGCCGAAAGCCGCGACCGAAGCCTTGGTCGAGGCACTGCGCGGTTTCCGTCGCCAGGCCCTGCATGCCGAGAAACTGTCCTTTACCCATCCGGTCAGCGGCGACACCCTGAGTTTTGAATCGCCCTTGCCGGCCGATATGGTCGCCCTGATCGACACCTTGCGCGACGACACCCGCCAGTTCAACGCGGCATGAGTGACATCCTCCGGCCCGACTGGCCGGCGCCGGCCAACATCCACGCCTTCACGACCACGCGTCTGGGTCCGGGTGTTTCCGAACTGCCGTTTTACCGCTTCAATCTGGGTGCCCGTTGCGGCGATAAGCCAGCGGACGTGAATGCCAACCGCGAGGCGCTGCGTCGGGAGTACCGGTTGCCGGGCGAACCCTTATGGTTGCATCAGGTGCATGGCATCGAGGTGGTCAGCGATGATGGCGCGCGCGGCAGCGACCCGCTGGCCGATGCCGCAGTAACCGAAATTCCCGGAAGCGTGCTGGCGGTGCTGACCGCCGACTGCCTGCCGGTGCTGTTCTGTAACACGTCCGGCACGGAAGTTGCCGCCGCCCATGCCGGTTGGCGCGGGTTGGCGGCCGGCATGCTGGAGGCGACGGTCGCGGCCATGCAATCCCCGCCTGAAACCCTGTTGGCGTGGTTGGGCCCAGCCGCCGGTGCGGCGCGCTATGAGGTCGGCGAGGAGGTTCGGCAGGCATTTGTCTCGGTCGATGCCGATGCCGCATCGGCATTCACGCCGACCCGTCCGGGTCATTACCGGATTGATATGCCCGCCATCGCGCGCCAGCGTCTGGCCGCCTGCGGCGTGACTCAGGTGTATGGCGGGGAGCATTGCACGCTGGCCGATATCCGTTTTTATTCGCACCGGCGCGAGCAGCGCACCGGTCGCATGGCCAGCCTGATCTGGATGGCATGACTTCCGGCAGTGACGGAGGATCATTGACGCCGATACACTGCCTGCAACTCCATTCGGAATCCGCACCATGATCCTGCGCTTGCTGTTTCTTGCCCTGCTTTTCAGTGCCACGCTACAGGCCGCTAGCCCGCAGGAAATCACCGCACAATTACAGGCCGGCGACAAACGCGCATTGGCCAATGCCGAAGCCTTTGCCAAGGCCAATCCCAAGAACGCCGAAGCCTGGACCTTGCTGACCCGGGCCCGTGTGATGCAGGGAAAATCCGAAGCGGCGGTGACTGCCGGCGAGAAAGCGGTGACGCTCGCACCCAATAGCGCGCAGGCCCAGTTCTGGCTTGGCAATGCCTACGGCAATCGCATCGGCGAGGTTGGCATGATTTCAAAGATGGGCATGGCACCGAAATTGCGCGATGCGTTCGAGAAAACCGTAGCCTTGGATCCGAATAATCTGGATGCCCGCAGTGCCCTGCTGCAGTTCTATCTGCAGGCACCCTCGGCGATTGGCGGAGGCAAGGACAAAGCGCTGGTGCAGGCCCGTGAAATCGGCAAGCGTGATGCCGCGCGCGGCCACATGGCCCGGGCACAGATCCAGTTGGCGGAGAAAGACAATGCCGGCGCGCTCAAATCCTATGAAGCGGCTTATGCGGCCAAGCCGTCCGATGCCGGCATCCGACTGGCCTTGGGTATCGGCTACCAGCAGGCCAACCGCTTCAATGATGCATTCCGTCATTTCCGGGCATGGATCACGCAGGATGCCGCCGCCGGTGCCGCTTGGTATCAGATCGGGCGTACCAGCGTGTTGAGCGGGCAGAATCTGGAGGAGGGCATCACCGCCTTGCAGAAATACCTCAAGCTGCCGCGGATGGCCAATGAGCCGGCCAACCAGCACGCCTATTATCGGCTCGGCCAGTT
>JBEAYK010000096.1:0-7527 GCA_041159305.1 Pseudomonadota bacterium | reverse complement strand
GTCAATGTAAATTAACAGACGCTAATAAACACTATAGATTATAATCACTTGAAATGAAAAAAAACCCGCCGAAGCGGGTTTTTTTAGGAGAGCTTAAGGCATTACTGTGCCGGAACGGCTTTCCAGCCCTCGTCCGGATTGAAGCTGTCGATGGCCGCTGCGGCTTCTTCGGTGGTTTCACCGAGATCCTTTTCGAATACGGTGCCGTCCTGATTGATCAGGAAGCTCTTCACGCCGCTGTTGCCGTAATCGGCCGGCCAGGCAATCATCGCAAAGCCTCCGGTCAGGCGGCCGTCGACGAAATAGTCCTTGGCGCCGCCGGCGGCTTTGTCGCCCTGGCGGTACAGCAGGCGATAGCGGTAACCGTGATAGGCCGTTGCCGATTCGGTCCGGTAACCTTCGGCCGCGGCTTCGGCCACGAAAGCACCGATTGGGCTTGGAGCTTCGTCTTCCATGGTTGGCCAGTACAGACCGTTCTGACGACCCTCATCACTGAGGATTTTCATGGCATAGACGCCGGCTTCGCCGCCATCCCGGCCAAGCGACGCATATTCCTTCTGGGCATCCACATAGCCGCGGCTCACGGCAATCGCACCGAGTTCGTTTTCACCGATGCGGCGGAAAATAAGCTCATCGGCACCTGCGAGTGTGTCGAGAAACCATTTGTTGCCTTGCTTGGCCACCGGTATCGGAAAAGGCCAATCGTTTGTGCCGATGACCAAGATCTTGCGTTCACCATCGGACTGCAGGGAATGCTTGGCCTTGTAGTCGGCAAGGAACTCATCACGCTCCTGAGCGTCATTGATGGCGTCGCCGGACGGCAGCAGCGCGCTTCCTTCCTGGCCGAGTATGCGGACAAGTTCCGTCGTGTCCTGTTTCTCCAGAGCGGAAACGAAGGCATCGACTGCCGCTTCCGGCGAGCTAAAAAGCCGACTTTCATCAACTTGCGGCGCATCATCTTTTTTCGCACAACCTTGCAAGGCAAGGCCGAGTAGTGCAATCGCAGCGAAGCTATGCAGAATCCGAGATTTCATTAACATGGGGTGTGCTCCTTAACGCTGCTTTTTGTTGGCGGGTTGTTTGCTGCGGGCGCCCTGAGGCATACTTTGCTTGCCGCGTTGGCTGGCAGCGCGGGCATCATTGCCGCCACGTGAACTGCCGGAAACTGCAGAAGACCGCTGCTGATTTTGTTGACGGCTTTGCTGTTGCCGACTCTGCTGTTGCCGACTCTGCTGCTGGCGGTCCTGCTGTTGCCGGCTTTGGGCCTGACGATCCTGCTGCTGACGGTCCTGCTGTTGCCGGCTCTGGGCCTGACGATCCTGCTGCTGGCGGTCCTGCTGTTGCCGGTTCTGCGCCTGCGAACGATCACGGCTGGCATCGGCATAGCCACGGTCGGCACCGCCTTTGTTGCTCGGCTGCGGACGCTGGGCATTGCTCTTATCAGGTGCAGGACGTGCTGATTTATTGCTGGCGACATCCCGGTTCTGCGCGGCGGATTTGTCTTTGCTGCCGGCATACGAGCCCTGCACCTTCGGCAAATCACGGCTGGCGGCCGCACCGGCGGCTTTACCGGCGGCCATCTTGTCGTTGTTCGGCTTGGCGCCTTTATAGCTGCCCTGTACCTTGCCGCTTGCCGCAGTTCCGGGCTTGCCGGTGATGCTGTTGCGGGTGCTGGCGGTGCGGTCGGCCGGGCGTGCGGCTTTGTAGGAATCGCGGTCGTTGAACTCGGGACCTTTGGTCGGTGCCGGACGTTTAGGACCTTTCGCTGCCTGGCGGTTCAGATCGTTCAGATCATTGCGTTTGGGTTTGGCCTGGGAAATCGGGCTGCGCGGTTCGGGACGACGGTTGCCGTTGGTGTTGTTGTAACGGTCCCAATAATCATTGTTGTTGCCGTTGATATTTATGTTGACGTTGTTGTTGTTGAAGCTGTCGTTGTTATAACCCGGACGGTTGTTGTAGCCCGGACGGTTATAGCCGTAGCTCGGGTAGAAGCCGTTGCCGTAATTCGGGCGGTAGGGGTAGGGCGGGTAATACACCGGGGGACGGCCCCAGTAGTTGCCACCACGACAGTTGTAGCTGTAGGAATACCGGTTGCAGTAATCGTCATCGTCATCGAAAATTTCGTTAATCAGCATGCCGGCACCAAAAGCGACGATGGCGGTGGTGACCATCGCGCCGTCGCTGTGACCTTCTTTGACCACGGTGGTGGATTGTGTCTGCGCTGGAGCTGGTGGCGGCGGAGCATAAGCCGCAACCGGATCGTACTGCGGCACATAGATCACTTCCGGGCTTGGCGGCGACACCGTCACGTATTGGACTTTGTCGACGGTTTCGGTGCGTACGGTCATTTGTGGCGAGGATTTCAGGGTGCCGACATCGCTGGCTTGGCGGCGCAGGCGCTGCACAGCTTCCATCACGCCGGCTTGGTCATTCACATAAGCCTGACCGAGCTCGGTGGTCCAGGCCATTTCCTGGCAGAGCATGTCCACGGTTTCCGGGAACTGCACCAGGGCCAGCACCGGCGGGGTGAAGCCTTTCGCTTCTGCGGCCTGATCCAAGGCTTTGCCTTTCAGGGTCGGATTGTCGAACAGCCAGTTGCCGGCATCCAATACTTCCTGCGGATTGGTCGAGGCGACCAGTACCTGTTCGAGTACGGTATCGGGGTAAAGGGCAATCGGCGCCAACAATTCTTCCATGGCCTCCGGCGACCACGTGGTGTCGTCGGCTGCCAAGGTATTGCTGCGCTCTTCGGCGGCCTGCGCCATTTGCTCGGCGCTTGGCGGCGGTGGCGGCGGGGGTGCTGCTGCCTCGGGAGCGGGCGCTGCGGTTGCAGGTGCGGCCGGTGCTTCTTCTTTCTTGCAGGCGCTCAGCGTCAGCAGAGCGATGCTGATGGAAGCCACCAGCGCGTGTTGTGCCTTTTTCATGATTACCTCGGTATGGTCGGTAAATGGTGCAGAAATCCCCTCATGCACCCCCGATAATAGTCCTCGCAGGGGCTTGTCGCTATACTTTCGTGGACAAAGACTTGGCTTAACGAGAGCTTCCCCTAATTTTTCTTGTGGTGCGGGTGGGCCGATATGTGGTTTTTTAATCGTGCGCGATCCCACAATCAAGCATCAACCGCCGGCATAACATGAAAAAGCCCGCTTTCGCGGGCTTTTTTTCAGGCATTAATCGTCCGAGGGAAAGCCGTCTTCCGGCTTGCGTTTCTTGAACGGCGGTTTCGGACCGGCACGGTTACCATCGGCACGCGGGCCACGCGGCGTAAACGGACGATCACCCTGCGGGCGCGGGCCCCGGGCATTGAACGGACGATCACCTTGCGGGCGGTCGCCATAGGGCTTCGGACCGCGCGGTGCATACGGACGGTCGCCTTGTGGGCGGTCACCCTGCGGTCGATCACCCTGCGGGCGCGGGCCCCGGGCATTGAACGGACGATCACCCTGTGGACGGTCGCCATAGGGCTTCGGACCACGCGGGGCGTATGGACGATCGCCTTGCGGTCGATCTCCCTGCGGACGCGGGCCACGGTTATTGAACGGCTTGGCGGCGCGGTCGCCGTAAGGTTTCGGACCGCGTTCACCGAACGGTTTCGGGGCGCGCGCGGTGCGCGGCGGCGCCACGCGTGAGCCGGTATCGACGCCATCCGGCACGTACCAGGACTTGAACTCGCCGGCCGGTTGGGCGCCTTGGCCGCTGCGCGGACCTTTGTTGAAACGCGGTTTCTCGGCGCGGTTGCCGAAGTTGTCGTCACGTTCCGGACGCGGACCTTTGTTGAACGATTTGCCGGCATGCGGGGCGCGGTTGCCGGCGTTGTCGCCGCCGAATTTACCGCCTTTGTTGAAGGGTTTCTTGGCGCCGGCACCGGGGCGGCCACGGCCGCCGCGCGGGCGTTCTTCGCGCACGTGATCGAAGCGGCGCAGTTCGCGCGCTTCTTCATTGACGTGCCCGTTGACGTAGGCATTTTGGTTGCGGTCGCTGCCAACGCGGATTTCAGTCGGGCGAGATTTGCGCTGGCCAATTACCGGCTGCAGGGTCAACACCGGGGCGTTGTTGTCGAGGCCGAAATGGGCACGCAGGGATTCCACTTTGGTCTGTTCCAGTTCCACGCATTGTCCGCGTTTGAGCAGGCGCGGCAGGCTGATGTCGCCGTAGCGCACGCGCTTCAGGCGACTGACCTGATAGCCCTGCGATTCCCACAGGCGGCGGACTTCGCGGTTGCGGCCTTCGGTGATGACCACCTGGAACCAGGCGTGTGAATCACTGGAGCCGATGCGTTCGATTTTTTCGAATTTGGCCGGACCGTCATCCAGCGCGACGCCGCGGGCAAGGCGGTCGACCACGTTGTCGGGCACTTCGCCGTGGATGCGGCAGACGTATTCGCGTTCGATGTTGCCGGACGGATGCATCAGGGCGTTGGCCAGTTCGCCGTCGGTGGTCAGCAGCAGCAGTCCGGTGGTGTTGATGTCGAGGCGGCCGACCGCGATCCAGCGCGCGCCTTTCAGGCGGGGCAGGGCATCGAAAATGGTCGGGCGGCCTTCGGGATCTTCGCGGGTGGTGACTTCGCCTTCGGGCTTGTTGTAGATCAGCACCGAGCTCGGTTCGCTCAGGGCCGAAGCCACGAACACCTTGCCGTCGATTTCGATGCGGTCGCCGCTGGCGACTGACTGACCGGTCTGGGCGGTTTCACCGTTGACCTTGACCGCGCCTTGGGCGATGCGTTCTTCGAGCAGACGGCGTGAACCCAGGCCGGCCTGGGCTAGGACTTTGTGCAATCGTTCGGAAGCTTTGTTCTTGGGTTCGGCGTCTTTGCCTTTCAATGAAAGGACTTTGCGAGTGTTCTCGCTCATTCGGGGTTGTCTCCGGCGCGGAGGGCGCCTCAGTGCTGCAAGGGGTCAGTCGTCGTCTCGACGGATTCGGTGGACGGCTCGGTCTCGGGGGTGGCGTGGTCGGTTTCGTGAAATATCGAAGGACAGTTGCGGTTCCAGCTCGGGATATTCCTTCAGTTCCGCCAGAGGCGGCAGCTGATCGAGGCTCTTCAGGCCGAAATAATCCAGAAAGGTCTTGGTGGTGCCGAACAGCTCGGGGCGTCCGGGCACATCGCGGTGACCAAGAACGCGAATCCATTCCCGTTCTTCCAGCGATTTTATCATAGTTGCGCTGACGCTGACGCCCCGGATCTGTTCGATCTCGCCGCGGGTGATCGGCTGGCGGTAGGCGATCAGGGCCAAAGTCTCCAGCGTGGCGCGGGTATATTTGCTCTGGCGTTCGGTCCAAAGCCTTGCTACATAAGGGTGGACCTCGCTTTTGACCTGGTAGCGCCAGCCCGAGGCAACCTCGACCAATTCCACGCCCCGGCCTTCGCAGGCCGCTTTAAGTTCGGTTAAGGCTTGTTCGATGGCACCGGGTTTCGGCGGGGAATCGCCGAAAATGCCGTAAAGCTGGGCGGTGCTCAGCGGCAGGGTGGAGGCCAGCAGGGTGGCTTCCAGGATCGGGGCAAGGTTCAGGTCGTTTTCGCTCATATTCGGATCAGGCTGACGGTTCGTCGAATTCGGATTGCATGGCATTGTCGCGTTCGGTGGCTTCGGCCTCTTCGGCGGTCAGCTCGCGGGCGCGGATGAAAATGGGGGCCAAGGGGCCTTCCTGTACGATTTCCAGCAAGCGTTCCTTGGCAAGTTCCAGGATGGACAGGAAGCTGACCACCACGCCCATGCGGCCCTCTTCGGGAATGAAGAAGCTCTCGAAGCTGTGGAACTGGCCATCGCGCAGACGGTCGAGCACGATCGACATGCGCTCGCGCACGCTCAGCGCTTCGCGCTTGATGGCGTGCCGGCTGAACAGGTCGGCGCGTTTGAGCACGTCGCGCAGGGCCAGCAGCATTTCCTTCAGGTCCACTTCCGGCGGAGCGCGGTGGATGATGCGGTCGGGCATGAAGGCATGCGCGATGCTGGTGTCGCGTTCCAGACGCGGCAGGGTGTCGAGGTCTTCGGCGGCTTTCTTGAAACGTTCGTATTCCTGCAGGCGGCGCACCAGTTCGGCACGCGGATCGGCTTCGTTGCCGTCTTCCGAGGGCGGACGCGGCAGCAGCATGCGCGATTTGATTTCGGCCAGGATCGCGGCCATCACCAGATATTCGGCGGCCAGTTCGAAACGCAGATCTTCCATCACGCCGATGTAGGACACGTACTGTTTGGTGATTTCAGCGACCGGAATGTCGAGGATATCGAGGTTCTGGCGGCGGATCAGATACAGCAGCAGATCGAGCGGGCCTTCGAAGCTTTCCAGGATGACTTCCAGCGCGTCCGGCGGAATGTACAGATCCTGCGGCATCTGCAGCACTGGCTGGCCTTTGACCAAGGCCAGCGGCATTTCCTGTTGTTGTGGCGTATGAGCGGGAACGGGCTCTACAGCCTCTGGCGCGGGCGTCTGGGTCATGAAAGGTCGTATGCACGACGCGAGCGCGTCGAAGGTGAATTCAGGTTAAGCCGAAAGCCGGGGCTTGTAAAGCCGAGGCCGGGAGGATGCCGCTATTATCAATCAAAACAAGGCGTCACGCAATTTGAACCAGGCCATGGCGGCCACCAACATGGGGGTGCGCAGAGCGCGGCCACCAGGGAAGTTGCGGTGTTGAATTCGGCTGAACACATCCAGGCGCCCGGCCTGACCGCGGATCGCTTCGGCCATGATCCGGCCGGCCAGGCCCGTGGCGGCGATGCCGTGGCCGGAAAAGCCCTGGGCGAAATACACATTGCGGCCCAAGCGGCCCCAGTGCGGGGCACGGTTCAGCGAAATATCGACATAGCCGCCCCAGACGTAGTCCATCTTGACGCCTTCGAGTGCGGGAAACACCCGGGTCATGCGCCGGCGCAGGGTGCCGGACAGGTTCGGCGGCGGCAGGGTGGAATAGGAGGCGCGGCCGCCGAACAGCAGGCGGTGATCTGCGCTCAGCCGGAAATAATCCAGTGCCCAGTTCACATCGGCCACCGCCATGTCATTGCTGATCAGGGCTTTGGCGCGGGCTTCGCCCAAGGGTTCAGTGGCGCCGATGTAGGTGCCGACCGGCATGATCTTGTCATCCAGTTCCGGCGCGATGCCGTGTACGTAAGCATTGCCGGCCAAGACCGCGAAATCGCAGTGCACCTCGCCTTTGGCGGCTTTGAACACCGGTCGGTCGCCGCGCACCAGTTGCGTGACTTTCGACTGTTCGAAAATGCGCACGCCCAGCCCGAGCGCGGCCCGGGCCAGACCTTGGGTGTATTTGAGCGGGTGCAGATGGCCGCTATTGGGATCGACCAAGGCGCCGAGATAACGTTGGTTGGGCATGACCGATTGAAGCTGTTCACAATCCCACCACTGCAGCGGGTAATCGAAGTTTTCAGCCAGATCCTGTTGCCAGCTTTTCAGCTCGGTGATGTGCCGCGGCTTGATCGGCACATGTGCGTGGATGTCGCGCCAGTCGCAATCGATGCCGTATTGCGTGCAGCGCTGTTTGATCAGCTCAAGGCCTTCCAGCGACCAGTCGAATAG
>JBEAYK010000095.1:0-5119 GCA_041159305.1 Pseudomonadota bacterium | reverse complement strand
GCTGCCGTTGAAGCCGCCGCTGCCGCAGCCGCTGCCGCTGCTGCTGCCGCCACGGCCGTTGCCCATCAGGCCGAAGAATCCTCGCTCAAGGCCTCGGCCGAAGCCTCGGAAGCATCACGCATCGCCGCCGAGGCGGCCGTTGAAGCGGTCCGCCTGGCCAATCAGGCCAATGAAATCGCCAATGAAATGAAGAAGGATTCCGGCAAATAATCCTCGGGAATCAGGCTTTACGTTTCCAGAGATGCTTGAGAGTGAATTCCCGGGAAATGGGAAACAACCCACAAAAAACCCCGCCGAAGCGGGGGTTTTTGTTTGGTGGAGGTGGCGGGAGTTGAACCCGCGTCCGAAAGCGCGCCATTTCCAGCACTACATGCTTAGTCCGTTGTTCAGTCTCGTCGGCAGGCAACACAACGTACGAAGCACACCTGCAAACATACCCGCTTTAGTTGATTCCGGGCTGACGGGTCGCCACCTGGAACGGTTCCATGATAATGACCCTACACCGACGAGCATGGACACAAGTGGGTTCGGGGCGAAGCCTTAAGCGGCTAAAGCGTAGTTGTCGTCGTTGGCAACTAGAGTTTTGCTACTGGATTAACGAGGAAAGTCGCCCCCTCGGCATGCGCCAAATAACTTTGCAACCCCCGTCGAAGCCAGAACACCCCCGAAAGCGGTCAAACAAATTCATTCAACACACCCAGTATGGGACTTTCCACCGGCTTTTTCAATGGCCGATGAATCGGCATTCATAATGTGCGCTAGCGCATGGACGCGGTTTCCGGGCCTATGGTAATTTCATAGTCCGTTCCAGATGAAGGAGTTGCCCATGAAATCCGCAAAGTTGGTTTTAATTGCCGCCGTTGCCGCCAGCCTGGCCTTCGTAAGCGCACAGGCGGCCAAGCCGGAAGGCAAGGGCAAGCCGGAACAATCGGACAACGGCAAAGGCAACAACGGCAAATACGATGATAAAAGCGGCCAAGACAATCAGGGTGGAAAGCAGGATGGCCGCAAAGGGCATGACGGCAAGGACCTGCGCTACGCCGGCATCAGTCGTGATGACGCCCGTCGTTATGCCGATCAATACCGTGTGGGCGATTACAAACCCTTGCCGCCGGGCATCCGCAAGAATCTCGCTCGCGGCAAACCGATTCCGCCGGGCATCGCCATGACCCGCTTGCCGCAGGGTTATGTGGATCGCTTGCCGCGCTATCCGGGCTATGAATGGCGGGGCTACGGCAGCGATCTGGTGCTGGTCGATGCACTCAGCAATGTCATTGCCGACGTGATTCTGGACGCCTTCGACTGATCAGGCGTTCTTGTTGTGGCGGCGCATCACGCGCTGCTGCTCGCGCTGCCAGTCGCGGTCCTTGCTGGCCTGACGTTTGTCGTGTGCCTGCTTGCCTTTGGCCAGTGCGATTTCGAGTTTGACCTTGTTGCCTTTCCAGTAGCAGGCGGTGGGAATCAGCGTATAGCCGTCGCGCTCGACCTTACCGACCAGTTTGTCGATTTCATGCCGGTGCAGTAGCAGCTTGCGGGTGCGCCGGTCATCGGCAATCACATGCGTGGAGGCCGACAGCAGCGGGGTGATCTGTGCACCAAACCAGAGAATTTCGCCGCCTTTGACCACCGCATAACTCTCGCTCATGGCCAAGCGGCCAGCGCGGATGGCTTTCAATTCCCAGCCCTGCAGGCTGATGCCGGCTTCAAAGCGCGCTTCCAGATGGTATTCGTGGCGTGCGGTCTTGTTCAGGGCAATCGTTTTTTGGCCTTGGCTTGCGCTATTCTTGTCGGTATTCTTCTTCACCATTTGGCTATTGTCGCCTATTTTGCTTAACGCAGGAACGTCATGCCGCAAATCCAACGCCACGCCCTGGTCCGCCATTCCGCCAAACGCATGTATGATCTGGTCAATGCGGTCGATCGCTATCCGGATTGGTTCACCTGGTGCAGTGCTTCGGAGGTACTTGAGCACACCGAATTCGTCATGCGTGCGCGTCTGGAACTGCGCATTGCCGGTATACGCAGTGCGTTCAGTACCCGTAATTCGCTCGAACCGACGCACCGTATCCGAATGCAGTTGGAAGAGGGCGCATTCAGCCATCTGACCGGCGAATGGATTTTCCACGCGCTGGCCGAAGATGCCTGCAAGGTCAGTCTGAATCTCGATTTCGAGGCCAATAGTCTGCTGTCGCCGGCCTTCGCCATGGGCTTCCAAGGACTGGCCGACCGCATGGTCGATGATTTCTGCCGGCAGGCCGACCGCGATGACTGAATCGATTCCCATCGAAATCGTTTATGCCGAACCGGACCGGGTCTGGCGGCAGGAGCTGCAGGTTCCGGCCGGCGCTAGCGTGCAGCACGCATTATCGGCATTGGATCACCGACTTTTTCCGGAAAATCTCCAGGTCTCCGAGGAATTTCTGGCGGTCTACGGCCGACGCGTCCGCTTTGGCGATCGCCTGCACGCACATGACCGCATCGAATTGCTGCGGCCGTTAACCCGAGATCCGAAAGACACCCGTCGTTTGCGTGCCGCCGACAATCCGCTGAAAAAGCCCGCACGTTAAACGCAAAAAAGGCGGCCTGAGCCGCCTTTTGGATGAAGTCACGCGAATCAGCGTTTCTTCTTTTTGTCGTCTTTGGGCAGATTGCCGAACTTGGCCATTTCCGCGGCCAGCTGGGCATCCTGTTCGGCGAAATACTCGCCTTCCCAACGTGCTACTTTGTCGCCGTCGAAATGCACGGTGAAGGTTTTGATTTCGGTCTGTCCGTGACCACGGCGCTGGGTGGCGATGTAATCCCAGCGGTTTTTGTGGAAGGGGTCTTCCACGGCCGGGGAGCCGAGCAGGCCATAGACTTGTTGTCGTGACATGCCGGCAGCCAGTTGTTCGACACTGGTTTTATCCAGCAGGTTGCCTTGAAACACCGGCTGTTTGTAAACGAAGCGGCAGCCGCTGATCAGCAGTACGGCAAAGGCGAGGGGAAGGAGCTTACGCATGGCACTCTTCACAATTGTTCAGACCCCAATGATACACTAGCTTACGACCGCCGTAGACGGAAAAAGTTGCACGCCCATGCCGATACAAAGCAACGATTTGAAGAAACTGGGCCTGAAAGTGACCCACCCGCGCATCCGGATCCTTGAAATTCTGGGTTCGGAAGGGGTGCGCCACCTCAGCGCGGAGGATCTTTACCGCCGTTTGCTGGCCGATGGCGAAGACATCGGACTGGCCACGGTCTACCGGGTATTGACCCAGTTCGAGGCCGCCGGTCTGGTCGAAAAGCATAATTTCGAGGGTGGAACGGCCGTGTACGAACTCGACCGCGGTCAGCATCACGACCACATGGTCTGCGTGGAAACCGGCAAAGTCATTGAGTTCAGCAACGCCGAAATCGAGCGCCTGCAGAAACAAATCGCCGCCGAGCACGGCTATGAAATCGAGGACCACAGTCTGGTCCTGTATGTCCGCCCGAAAAAATAAGCGAAAACGGCCTTAAACCGACTGCCCGTGATCAAGCATCGCGGCAGCATGGGCCAGCGTCTGAGCCGTCAATGTCTTGCCGCCCATCATGCGGGCGATTTCCTGCACCCGGGCATCGCCATCGAGGGTCTGGACCTGGCTTTCGGTGGACGCCCCATCACTTTGTTTGGCCACCCGCAGATGCTGATGGCCGAGACTGGCGACCTGGGCCAAATGGGTCACGCACAGCACCTGACAGCCTTTACCCAGCGCCCGCAGTTTCTGGCCGACCACTTCGGCAACCGCGCCGCCGATACCGGCATCGACTTCGTCGAACACCATGGTCGGGGTCGGATCGAGACCCAGTGTGGCGACTTCGATGGCCAGACTGATGCGCGCCAGCTCGCCGCCGGAAGCCACCTTGCGCAGGGGCCTTGGCGGTTGACCGGGGTTGGCCGAAACCAGGAATTCGCAACGCTCTGCGCCATGCAGCTGGGGTTGCTCATCGGCATTGGCTTCAAGTTCAACCACGAACTGACCGCCGGCCATGCCCAGTTCCGCCATCAGTGAACTGACACTGACGCCCAGACGGTCCGAGGCCTGGCGCCGCGTTGTGCTCAGGTGCGCGGCGGCGTTTTGCCATTCGGCAGCAGCGGTTTTTCGTTCGGCCAGCAGGGCGTTCAAGGTATCGCCGGCACCGCGCAATCCGTCCAGCTCCTGCTGCAGGGCATCGGCTTTTTCCTGAAGCGATTCCATCGGGACGCGGTGTCGGCGGGCCAGCTCATGCCAATGGCTGAGTTGTGCTTCCAACGCGGCCAGCTCGCCGGCATCCAGTTCGATGCCCTCTTGCCATTGTTGCAGCTCGGACACCGCCTCCTTGACCTGGATACTGGCGGATTCGAGCAGTTCCACGACGCCTGCCAGCACCGGCTCATCGGCCTGCCAGCGGCTCAGCTGTGCTGCGCCGGACTGAAGCAGAGCCAACCCATTGGCGGTTTCATCGCCATCCAGTTGCGCGAGTGCTGAAGCGGTAGCCGCCAGGAGTTGGTGGGACTGACTGTGACGTTTGTGCCGGGCACTGGCTTCGGCGATGTTGGCCGGATCGATCGGCTGCCGGTTCAGCTCCTGCAACTGGTGATCCAGCTCGGCGATGCGCGCGCTGACATCGCCTTGGCTTTGCAGTCGGTCGATTTGCTGTTGCAAGACATTCCAGTGGCGCGCCAGCATCTGCACCTGACCTGCCTGCTTTCCGGCTTGGCCGAACTCATCGAGCAGGCCCAGTTGTTTTCGGCGCTCGAGCAGGTGTTGCTGCTCATGCTGGCCGTGGATTTCCAGCAACAAGGCACCGAGTTCGGCCAGTTGCGAGAGTGTGGCGTTGCGGCCATTGATCCAGGCTTTGGAACCGCCATCGGCACGGATGACCCGGCGTAATTGGCATTCGCCGTCTTCGTCGCAGTCGTTTTCCTTCAGCCACGCGAGGGCTTCGGGGGCATCGGCCAGATCGAAAACCGCCGACAGCTCGGCGCGTTCGCTGCCGAAGCGCACCATGCCGGAATCGGCGCGGGCACCGGTGAGGCAGAGCAGGGCGTCCACAATCAGGGATTTGCCGGCACCGGTCTCACCGGTGACGACAGTGAAGCCATCAAATAGCGCCAGAT
>JBEAYK010000094.1:0-5528 GCA_041159305.1 Pseudomonadota bacterium | reverse complement strand
ACTCAAGGCCAGACGCGGCAAGCGCCGGTAGGGTTCCGAGCCCGGCGCCTGGGTCGGATTGGCGATTTCCCAGTTGGCGGCGGTAAGGTCGAGATTCCAGTATTTTCCGCGCCCGTGAAAGCCCAGCTCGCTTTTCAGCAGCGCCGTCGAGGTTTCGGTGATCGAATTGCCGAAATCGGAGAAGTAATAGACATCGCTGACCGAATTCAGGCTGCTCTGGAAATACCAGGCCCGGTTCATCGCGGTGAAGTGTTCCCAGCCGATCCGATAGCGGTCGCCGCCCCGGATATCATCGCCGGTAAGGTAGCTGCCATCGAAAACGCCGGCATTATCCTGCGTTAAATATCGGAATTCAGCACCAAGCATCCAGCCCCGTTCGCTCAGATAGCGCGGGGTCAGGGTGGCATCGTAGTTCGGTGCCAGATTGAGGTAAACCGGGACCGAGATGTCAAAACCGTTCAGGCTGTCCTGCCCAATTTTGGGAGATAGCAAGCCTGATGCGCGCGCGCTATCCGTGGGGAAGCGCATGGCCGGCAACCAAAGAATGGGGACGCCACCCACTTCCAGTTTGACGTTTTTTGCCACCCCCTGGTGGGTTTTGTCGTTGACCTTGATTTCATCGGCGATGAATTGCCATTGCCGCTGATTGCTTGGACAGGTCGAGAAATTGGCGCCGGTGAGGCGACTGCCGTCATTTTGCACAAGGACTTTATCGGCACTGCCGTTGCCATTGCTTTCATGAAACTGATAGTTCAGCCCGCTGAGCGCGATGTCACCGGTTTTCTGGTTGCCCTCGGCGGTCTTGGCGGTCATGCGCAGTGCGTTGTTTTGGAACTTTACCGGACCTTCGGTGCGGTAGGTCTGGCTGGCATGGTCGAAGCGTAAGGCATCGGTGGCGAGCCATTCAGTGCCTCTGCGTAATTCGACATTGCCCTCGAAAAGGGATTGGTCACGCGTACCGATGTCCAGATTGTCCGAGATGATGTCCGCAGGCTGGCTTGCAGGGTCGGTCGTGTCATCGGTCAGCGCTTGGAAAAGCGGCAGATAATCGGGATTTGCGCACAATTGCCAATTGGTGCCGTCGGCTTCTTGATTCTGAGCCTGTGCATCCGCAGCGGCAAGCAGGCTCAGACAGGCAAGGAATAAACGGGTTCGGCGCACGCATGACCCCAATCGGTAGTTATGATGTATTTTACCCTTTAATAGCTGGCTTAGGCGGCCCTGGATATGACTGAAAACACCAAAACCGATGCCGATTGGCGCGCACAGCTGAGCCCGGAGCAGTACGCGGTTTGCCGCTGTTCGGCCACCGAACCGCCGTTCAGCGGGAAATACTGGGATCACCATGCATCAGGCATGTATCACTGCGTGGCTTGTGAGGCCAAGTTGTTCGCCTCAGACAGTAAATTCGACTCCGGTAGCGGTTGGCCGAGTTATTTCCAGCCGGCGGATGCGAAGGCCTTAAAGCTCGAATTCGATGATTCCCATGGAATGCGCCGCACCGAAGTACAGTGTGCCGGGTGCGGTTCTCATTTGGGCCATGTCTTTACCGACGGCCCGAAGCCCACCGGCTTGCGCTATTGCATCAATTCAGCCGCATTGGAGTTCAAACCCGCGGATTAGGATTTTCGACGCTCGTGGTTCCAGAGAACTTCGCCATGTCCGCTGGCGCGGGCCAGAACGCGAGCCAGGACGAAGAGCAGATCCGACAGCCGGTTCAGGTAGCGGATCGCTTCCGGTCTTACCGCATCGTGGCGCGAAAGCGTCACCACTTCGCGTTCGGCGCGACGGCTAATGGTGCGGGCCAGATGGCAGTGGCTGGCCGCCATGCCGCCGCCCGGCAGGATGAAATCCTTCAGCGCAGGCAGATCGGCATTGAACGCATCCAGTTGTTGTTCGAGATGGTCGATGTCGGCATCAAAAATGGCCGCGTGTCCCGGTATGCAGAGTTCACCGCCGAGATCGAACAGATGATGCTGGACCGATACCAGCAGGTCGCGGACATCTTGGGGTAATTCGCATGCCAGTATCAGGCCGATGGCCGAGTTGGCCTCATCCACGGTTCCGTAAGCAGTAACCCGTGCGGAATCCTTGGAGACGCGGCTACCATCGCCCAGACCGGTGGATCCATCATCACCGGTTTTGGTATAAATCTTGGTCAGTCGGTTACCCATCAGGCGGTTTGACGCATTTCCGGAAGACGCTGCTTCAGAAGCTCATAGCCGCCGAATAGGACGGTGGCATAGAACAGGGTACCCAGCAGGCCGTTCTGGAAGAAGGGCAGGCCGGCGGTGTAAGCGGCTGCCAATCCGGCGACGGTCTGCGGAAAGAAAGCAGACCCGTACCAGACGCCGAAATTGGTGACCAGAAAGAAAATCAGCGCGCCGGCAAGGCTGTAGCTGCCGACACGCAGAGCTGAGACCCGGTCGCGCAGGCCGAAACCGAGCACACTCAGGGCCGCGATGGTGAGATAAACCAACCAGAAACCGGCCGAAACGAAATAGCTGAAATATTCGCCACCCATCATGAGGCCCAAGGCGAGATCCGAAATGAACAGGGCGACCAGCGGAACGAGAATGGCCAGCGATTTACGGGCGAAATAGGCGCCACCGAACAATGCCATGGCTTCAACCGGCGAGAAATTCGGCGGATGCGGGATCAAGCGCGTCAGTGCCACCGCCAGAATCATGCCGGTCAGCACGGTGAGATTGAGAGCAAGCGGACGGTTCGGCATACGGTTCTCGAAGCAGGAAAAAGTAATCGGTAATAGAATACCTTATTCAGCAGGATTTGAGAGAACCCGTGGCGCCCCAGGCTTCTGAAAATGTGGATATCGCCATTGTCGGTGGCGGGCTGGTCGGATCCAGTCTGGCCTGTGCATTGGAGCGCGGCGGTCTGACGGTGGCGCTCATTGAAGCGGCCGATACGCCGGACGTACCGCCGGGTTTTGACCAACGCAAGTTGGCTCTGGCGCAGCGCAGCATGGATGCCTTGGGCCGCTTGGGCGTCCTGCCGCTGTTGTCGGCGCTACCGACGCCGATACGGCGTATCCATATCAGCCGGACCGGCGATTTCGGGCGCACGCTGCTGGAGGCCTCCGATTTCGGACATGCCGCATTCGGTGCCGTCGTTCTGGCTCAGGATTTGGGAGTGGCATTGGCCAAACGTGTCCAGACCCTGCAACAGACCCGTCGCATATGCCCGGCACGGGTTTCGGCTTGCCGATTCGATGCCGATGGTGCGCAGCTGACCTTGGCGGTTCCGGGCGGTGAGCAGGCCATTTCAGCCCGCTTGGTGGTCGCCGCCGATGGTACCGACTCCTTCATCCGTCATGCTGCCGGCATTGGAATCCGCAGTCACGATTACGGCCAAACGCTGTTTGTCTGTTCCTTGCGGGCTGATCAGGCCAACGACGGCACGGCTTATGAGCGATTCAGTGAACAGGGTCCGGTGGCGCTCCTGCCGATGGCCGACGGCGCTTACGGCGCCATCTGCGGGGTCGCCAGCGCCGAGGCTGCGGACATCGCCAGTCTGGATGATGTCCGCTATGCCGCCTATTTCCAGAGCCGATTCGGTTGGCGTGTCGGGAAAATCCGTGAAACCGGAAAGCGGACGTTTTACCCGCTGAAACAGGTTTTGGCCGAGCGCTTGCATGCTCCGGGCGCAGTTTTGATGGGCAATGCCGCACAAACCATACACCCGATCGGTGCACAGGGCTTCAATTTGGGTCTGCGCGATGCGCTTTCGTTGGCGCGGATTCTAGTGTCTGATGGGTTGAGCGGAACCACCGCCGAAACCTATGCCGCGTCACGTCAGGATGATCGCTCGCGTACCCTGGCATTCAGCGATGGCTTGGCCCGGATGACCGCCAATCCGGGACTGCCCGCGCATCTCATGCGGTCTTTGGCATTGGGCGCATTGGGTTCGGCTCCGGTGATGGCCGCAGGATTGGTCTCCGGCGCCATGGGTTACCGGGGTGCCACGAGTTTCGAGGACGTACTATGAAGCCCTTGGATGTCATTGTGGTTGGCGGCGGCATGGTCGGCTTAAGTGCCGCCCTGATGGCTGCCCGGCAGGGACTGCAGGTGGCTTTGGTGGAGGCGCATGCGCCGAAGTCCTGGCGGAAGGAACAACCGGATCTGCGCGTGGTGGCATTGGCGTTGGACAACCAGGCGCTGATCGACTCCATCGGGCTCTGGCAGGAAGTCCTCGCCCGTCGTGCTTATCCGTATTCGGGGATGACCGTTTTCGATGCCGTGCATTCGACCCCGCTGCGGTTCAATGCCGGAGATCTGGGACGACCGTATCTGGGACACATTCTCGAGAATGACGCTTTGGTTGAGGTGCTCTGGCAGGCGGTGGTGCGCGAACCCAATATCCATCTGCATTGTCCGGATAAAATCGGCAGTCTGCATGAAACCGAATCAGAGGTCCGCATCGAATTGCAGAGCGGTACGGAGTTGCGTGCACGGCTTGCCATCGGTGCCGATGGCGCCGCCTCCAAAGTTCGCGAGCTGCTCGGCATTGCAACCGATGACCACGATTACGGACAGAAAGGTGTGGTGGCATTCGTACACACCGAACGCAATCATGAGAATACGGCATGGCAGCGCTTCCTGGACACAGGCCCTCTGGCTTTTCTGCCGTTCGGAGACCACTGCTGTTCGATTGTCTGGAGCTTGCCGCAGACCGAAGCGGACAGGCTTTTGCAGACCGGGCCCGAAGACTTCTGCCGCGCGCTCGATTCGGCCTTTGCCGGCACGCTCGGACAAACACGCCTGCTTTCGGTCCGTGCCGCCTTTCCACTGCGTCGCCGGCTGGCCAAGACCATGATCAAGGGCCGTACGCTGTTGCTTGGCGACGCCGCGCATGCCGTGCATCCTCTGGCGGGTCAGGGCGTGAATCTGGGGCTGCGCGATGTTTCCGCATTGCGCGATGCGTTCACGGCATCCGCAGGCAAGACCGGTGATGCCCTCGATGGTGCTCAGCTGGCACGCTGGGCGCGAACACGCTATTCGGAAAATTCCGTGGCAGCCAAACGACAATATGGCGCTCTCCCTGCTACGTGGCCGAGTCTTGGGTCTGGGTGATCGTATTGGCCCAATCAAGAACGCCATGGCACGCTACGCGGCAGGGCTTTGAGGGCGTTTTCTGCCCCGTGCCACGAGAGCCAAGCTATCACGTCCGAGCCGTTTCAGACTGCGGCTGACTTCGATCGGCGGGACATCCAGACGCTCAACCAGATCGGTGTTGAAAATCTGGATGCTGCCGGATTTGAAGTCGGGTGCGTCTGGCACATAGACCGTGCACAGACCCTCCGCTTCCTCAACCAGGAAACCGAACGCAAGAGCTTCGTCTTGAGGCACCAACACCGGCTTGAACGCACCGCCGTCTTTATAGTTGAGTTTGTCAGCCACCATGCTGGTAATCAAGGTGTAGCCTGGAATCATCGATAGAAAATCATCTTCCAGTTTCTCGATGAATGCCCTGAGCCTTGTTGAACGGAACAAAAGTCCGGACATGAAACA
>JBEAYK010000093.1:0-5833 GCA_041159305.1 Pseudomonadota bacterium | reverse complement strand
GTAATAGGTTCTGGGCGCGTTGCGCTTTATCGGCACTGTCCAGTTCCAGCAGAAAGTCGGCATAGGCCAATACGACTGCCCGGTTTTCCGTGTATTACGAAACCAGCTGCTCGAAACGTGCTTCGGCCAGTAAAGGCTTCTTGGCTGCCTGTGCCGCCTGCGCACGGGCGATTGCGATCCACAGATGGTCGGGATGCTTTTTGTCCAGCTCGGCCAGAAGTGCTTCGGCATCATTGCCTTGCCGGTTGGCGATGTAGGCCAGGGCCAGTCCATATTGGTGGGCGTCACTGGGTTTGCTTTCGAAGCCATCGATGCCCCGACGGTATTCGATGATGGCGGCTCCTGGACTGATCGCGGAAAGGACACGCATGCGTTCCTTGGCCCAGATGAAGTCGCTGCTGCCCCCGGCTTTTTGGGTTCCGGCGGGTTGTGCAAACTCCGGCAGGAGCGGATTACTGGGTACCGATGTCCCGGCGCCGTTCAGTTCGGCGCGGTTCTCCTGCATCTTGTGGGCCCGGTCGCGGGCCTCGCTGATTCGTGTGGCGCTCACCGGATGGCTGCGAAGGTAGTCCGGGGCATTGTAACCGCCGGCATTGGCGCGGGTGACACTCTCCATGCGCGCAAAGAAATCGGCCAGAGCGTCCGGATTGTAGCCGGCACGGTAAAGGGTCTGGATACCAATCCGGTCGGCTTCGGATTCATTGGACCGGGTGTAATCGATCTGGCGCTGGATTAACAGGGCCTGTGCGCTCATCATGGCAGCGGCCGTAGCATTGTCCGCGGAGTTTCCCGAACCGCCGGCTGATTGCGCCGCCACGATCATGCCTAGAGCCGCCAGCATAATTGGTATCTGGTCCTTTTTGGCGCGTTCAACCGAGCGGATAACATGCTTCTGGGTGACATGTGAAATTTCATGGCTAAGCACGCCAGCCACTTCATCTTCGGTTTTGGCAGTCAGCACCAAACCGGCATTGGTGCCGATATAGCCGCCGAGCGTGGCGAATGCATTGATCTGTCGGTCACGCAGCAGAAAAAAGGTATAGGGCTGCTTCGGGTTGTCGGAATTGGCGCCCAGTCGGTGGCCCATGGTCTGCAGCCAGGAGTCCAGCAGCGGGTCATCGAGTACGTAGTTCATCTGCCGCAACTGGTGCAGGGTGTAACCGCCGTATTGCGCTTCCTGGGCCGGGGTGATCATTTCACCGGCTGAGGAACCCAGCTCCGGCAAAGCGGTCTCCTGGGCTGTGCAGATGCTGCCGGAAGCGCAGAGAGCCGCGAATACCGCTAGGGCCAGTCCGTTCCGAGAGATGGGGGGTCTGTTCATCCGTTATGCACTTGAATTCACTTACACTGGGACTCACATACTAGCGCATAGTTCCCCGCCATCCCAAGGACCCCATGGCCGATATCCTCCTGTACAGCGCCGCCGTCTGCCCATACTGTGTTGCGGCCAAGAATTTCCTGAAAGCCCGCGGGCTGGATTACCGTGAAATCCGCATCGACCAGGATGCCGATGCCCGCGCCGAGATGATGGCCCGGGCCAAGCGCACCTCGGTACCGCAGATTTTCGTGAACGGCACCCATGTCGGCGGGTTCGACGACATGGTGGCCCTCGACCGTGCCGGACATTTCCAACCTCTGCTGGAGCAAGCCCCGTGAGCGAACAAGACCGCGTCAAAGCCTTTACCGAGTTCCGTCAACGCATGAATGAACGTATTCTGTCGGAGGACAATCAGGTTGTGCGCCGCTTCTTCGCCTTGGATACCCAGACCTACAAGGACGGCGCCCTGAATCTGAAAACCAAGGAGCTTTTGGGTCTGGTGGCATCGATGGTGCTGCGCTGCGATGACTGCATCAGCTACCACATCGCGCAATGCAAGGAAGCCGGAGTCAATCGCGAGGAGTTTTTCGAGGCGTTCTCCGTGGCGCTGGTGGTCGGCGGATCGATCGTTATTCCGCATCTGCGCCGGGGTGTCGATTTCCTCGACCAGCTCGAAGGGCAGGGCATCCATGCTGTTCCCGAGCACAAGCACGATTGAGTCCTGAAGCCCGTATTTACCGGCGGTTTAGGCCCTGTTCGGCTCCGGACGATGCTTGTCCGCTATAATAGCGGGCTAACTACAATCCACCCAGGAATCAGCATATGTCGCAGACAATCGCCGTCATCAAAGGAGATGGCATCGGTCCGGAAATCATGGACGCCACGCTGGATGTGCTCAACGCCCTCAATGTCGGTCTGCAGTATGATTTCGTCGATGCCGGTTTGAGCGCCTACGAAAAAACCGGTGAGCTGCTGCCGGAAGCCACCCTGGCCGCGATCATCAAACACAAAGTCGCACTGAAAAGCCCGCTCACCACGCCGGTCGGAGAGGGCTTTTCCTCGATCAATGTCGCCCTGCGCCGTAAATTCGATCTGTATGCCAACGTCCGTCCGGCCATCAGCTTTCCGAATACCAAATCGCGCTATAGCAACATCGATCTGATTACCGTACGCGAAAATACCGAGGGTGCTTACATCGGTGAAGGCCAGAGCGTTTCCGAAGACGGCGAAACCGCGCTGTTGACCCAGAAAATCACCCGCAAGGGCTCCGAGCGGATTGTCCGCTATGCCTTCGAGCTGGCCAAGAATCTCGGTCGCAAGAAAATCACCATCGTCCACAAAGCCAACATCCTGAAAAGCACGTCAGGCCTGTTCCTGAAAGTGGCCCGCGAAGTCGCTGCTGAATACCCGCAGATCGAATGCAACGAGATGATTGTCGATAACACCTGCATGCAGCTGGTGATGAAGCCGGAGCAGTTCGACGTGATCGTGACCACCAACCTGTTCGGTGACATCATTTCCGATCTGTGCGCCGGCCTGGTCGGCGGTCTCGGTCTGGCACCGGGCGCCAATATCGGCAAGGACTGCGCCATTTTTGAAGCCGTGCACGGTTCCGCGCCGGACATCGCCGGCAAAGGCATCGCCAATCCCTGCGCGCTGCTGCTGGGCGCCGTGCAGATGCTCGAGCACATCGGACAGGTCGATGCCGGCCGCCGATTGAAGCAGGCCATCATCGATACCATGAACGACAAAGACCACCTGACCCCTGATCTGGGTGGCTCAGGGACCACTCAGACTTTTGCGGCTGCCATCATCAAGCACATCAAGGCCTGATTTCTTAACGGGTCTGAATCATAAAAAACGCGCTTCGGCGCGTTTTTTGTCATTCGTTGTAAAGCATTATGCAGAGAAGTGTTTTAAGACGGAAAGCTTGCTGGTACCGGGGGTATAGGCTTCTTTGAGTGCCGCGTATACGTAGTCTCCCGCTGCCTCACAGGCGTCCGGCAGGGACTTTTTCAGCGCCAGATTCGCGGCGATGGCCGCCGCGAGCGTACAGCCGGTGCCGTGGCCGGAAACCTTCAAGCGCGGGTGTTCGAATTCATACAGTGCTTTTCCCGTATCAAGCCGGTCGATGACTTTCCTGCCAGACAGATGGCCGCCTTTGAGCAACACCGCTTTCGCGCCCATGGCCAGCAATTCGACCAACGCGCCTTCGGCTTGTTCATCGTTATCAATGCTGTGATCGAGCAGCAGTACGGCCTCGTCGATGTTGGGGGTAATGACCGTGGCCAAGGGCAGCAAGCGCTCAACCAGGCGCCGGATGGCACGGGTTTCCAACAGGGTGTGACCGGAACTGGACACCATGACCGGGTCGAGTACGATGTGTTTCGGTCGGTACCGTTCCATGGCGTCGGCGACCACATTGATGATGGTGGCATTGGCCAGCATGCCGATTTTGACCGCGCGGATGTCGAAATCCGAAAAAACCGAATCCAGCTGGGCCTTCAGAAATGAAGGCGGCGGTATATGGATGGCTTGTACGCCGTGTGTGTTTTGCGCGGTCAAGGCCGCTATCGCCGACAGGCCATGCAGGCCATGGGCGGCGAAGGTTTTCAGGTCGGCCTGGATGCCGGCACCACCGCCGGAATCGGATCCGGCGATGGTGAGCACGGACGGCATCCGCGCCATGACTTAAAGCACCTCTGACGCGTAGTCGGCCAGACGCGAACGCTCGCCGCGACGCAGCGTGATGTGCGCGGAATGGGCCCAGTTCTTGAACCGGTCCACTGCATAGGTCAGGCCCGATGTGGTTTCGGTCAGATAGGGCGTGTCTATCTGCTCGACGTTGCCCATGCAGATGATTTTGGTGCCCGGGCCGGCCCGGGTGATCAAGGTTTTCATCTGCTTCGGAGTCAAATTCTGGGCTTCATCCACGATCAGCCAGCGACTCAGGAAGGTGCGGCCGCGCATGAAATTCATGGCGCGGATCTTGATCCGGGAAGCGAGCAGTTCGTTGGTGGCACCACGCCCCCAGGAATTCTGTTCCTGGGTGTTGGTCAACACTTCCAGATTGTCGGTCAGCGCGCCCATCCACGGCGTCATTTTTTCCTCTTCGGTCCCGGGCAGAAAGCCGATGTCCTCACCGACGGAAACCGTGGCGCGGGTCATGATGATTTCCCGATAGCGTTGATTGTCCATGGTCTGGGTCAGGCCGGCAGCCAATGCCAGAAGGGTTTTACCTGTACCCGCGGTGCCGAGCAGGGTGACCAGATCGATTTCGGGATCCATCAGGGCATTCAGTGCGAAGTTCTGTTCGCGATTGCGGGCACTCACTCCCCACACCTGGTGTTGCGGCGTCCGGTAATCGTCAACGATCTGCAGCACGACTTTATCGCCGTCCATGCGGCAGACCCGCATTTCAACTTCATCCTCACCCGGCATATACAGGAACTGGTTGATGAACCAGTCATCACCGCGTGTGCGTTGTATTTCATAGAACGTGCGGCCCTTATCGGTCCAGGAACGCAGATTGCCCTGATGACGCTCCCAGAAGTCGGCCTCCAGCTCGCGTACGCCGGTGAACAGCAGGTTGAAATCATCGATGGCCCGGTCGTTTTCGTAATCCTCGGCGGCGACACCGCAGATCGAGGCCTTGATCCGCAGGTTGATATCCTTCGAGACCAGTACGACCGGCACGCCCGGATTGTCCTCTTTGAGCTGAAGAATTGAACCGAGAATCAGGTTGTCGGGCAGCACCGTGCCGAAGCGCTTGCCGGCTTCGACCTGTTTCAGTTGGAAGTGGAGTTTGCCGACGCTTTGTTCGGCACGCAGATTGAGGCCTTTCGGTTGGAGTCGCGGTTGCCGTGCGATTCGACCAGTTCATTGAGGAAACGGCTGACCTGGCGGGCGTTGCGTGAGGATTCGGAGTGGCCTTTCTTGCCATTGTCCAGTTCCTCAAGGACCATCATGGGGATGAAAACATCGTGTTCTTCAAACTTAAACAGCGCGGTTGGATCATGCATCAGGATATTGGTATCGAGGACATAGATGCGCTTGCTGCGGGTCATTGAGTTTTCCTTAAGGAGGGAAAGGTCAGTATTTCATTGGATCCATGATCGCGTCGAGGTTCAGATGGTCGCAGAACTCCATAAAATCATCGCGTAATGCCGCGATGTGCATGTTGGCGGGAATGCCGATGGTCAACTGTGCCGTGAACATGGATGCCCCGGTATGCATGGCCTGGTAGCCATTGGACTGCATGTTCTCGATGGTGATGCCCTGGCGGTCGAAAAAATCGGCCAGCTGGAACAGAATGCCGGGTTTGTCCGCCGCAACCACTTCCACCAGATACGGAAGCAGATTGCTCTGCATGGGTTTCGGGCCGGTGCGGTAGAAGGTCAGTTTGATGTCGTGCTCACGCTCGAATTTTGCAAGCAGGGATTCCAGTTTGACGATGCTGTCCCAGCTGCCAGTCGCCAATGCGACCAGAGACACGTCACGGCCAACGGTCGCCAG
>JBEAYK010000092.1:0-5176 GCA_041159305.1 Pseudomonadota bacterium | reverse complement strand
TCGCAGATCTACACCCGCTATCCGGTAGCTGCGCGTACAGCCGCACCGGCGCAGTAAGGCGTTCCACTAAGCCCATGAAAAACGGCCCTTCGCGGGCCGTTTTTTATTCCGGTTGATCAAATTCCCCGGGCAGCACGTACAGCATGCGGTCGCGCGGGCCGGGCTTCTTGCCCTCAATCCATTCACCGCGCTTTTCCGGGGTGATTCCGGCCTGGGCCACTTCGCCCAGAAAGCGTTCTTCGATTTCGCGCTTGAGGATGAACACCCGGCGGTCCGGTGGAAGCGCCAACTCTTCGGCCAGACTGGAATCGTAGGAAGAATCGGAAATCGGTTTCACGCGTGCGGTAAACGACACCTTTTTGATATCGGCATCGAAATAAAGATTCAGGCCGTTGCGCGACATGTCTTCAACGAAGATGATCTGTTCCGGTTTGCCCGGAAGCATCGGTCGGATGTCTTGGGCAAAGGCACGGGAGTCTTTGTCGTGATCGTCCAGGGCAACCGGCAGCAAACCCTTGATAGCCAGGATCGCAGCAAGCCAAACCGCTATGGCGATGGCGGCACCACGACCGAATGGCGCGTTTTCCAGCCTGCGGCTCAGCAGCAACAAGGCCGGCACGGTCAGGCCCAGCACATACAAGGGCAGCCGCGACTGCGCCAGGCTGAATACCAAGAGCGGTAAGGCGAACCACAGCCAGAGAAAGCGTGTTTGTTCCTGAGGCCGTGTCGGTGTCGGTGTTTTTTTGCGGAAAACCGCAAGGGCAATCAGCGCGGGCAGGGTGCCAAGCAATAGCGTCGGCAGGAACTGCGTGAACGGGCCGTACCATTCGCTATTGCGATTGTGGGTATCGGTGGCGATGCGGGCGACCACTTCATGGCCAAGGAAATAATCGAGCAGCCCCGGATGGCGTTGGATAACCGTGGCGTACCAAGTCAATCCGATGAGTGCGAAGCCGATGATGCCGAGTGGACGCAACAGTACGCGGCCGTCGCGGTGCCAGAGGGCGAAGGCCACGATGGCCAGCAGCGGCAGCAGACCAGGCGGCCCCTTGGTCATGAACGCCAGACCGAAGGCCCACCACATCGCATCCAGCCAGCGGCGGTTGCCGCCAGCGAAACGGTACTGGGCATAGCAGGTCATGGCCAGAGTGGTCATCGCGGCCAGCACGGTGTCGGTATTCACCCAGCTGGCGGCCAGCAGTAACAGCGGCGATGCCGGAATGAACAAAGCCGGTAGCCAGGGCCGTGATGGCACGAACAGGCGACCCAGACGGTAGCCCAGAAACACCAACAGCAGAAACGCCAGGGCCATCGGCAGCCGGACGGCCCACTCGTTGTGACCGAACAGGCTGACCGATGCGGCCACCATCCAGTAGGTGAGTGGCGGCTTGGTGAAGTGCAGACTGTCCTGATTGCGGTAAAGGGAGATCCAGTCATCGTGTTGCAGTATCTGCAGAGCGACGTTGGTATAGCGCCCTTCGTCGGGCTCCATCAAGCCGCGACTGCCTTGGAAGGACAGCGCCCAGATGCCGGCCAGCAGCATCAAACAGAGCAGGGTATGGTTCCGGATGAATTCGCGCATGGGGTCCGCCTTCAGAGTCACTCCATTCTAATGCAAAGCCTGGCCGGGTTCATGACGAAAGTCATGCCAACCATCGGCACATGGCAAGCAGCGATCGCTGACCTAAACTGGAACCATCTACCTGAGAGAGAGAACCGATGCGCACCTCGCCGCTACTCGTCACCGCAACACTGGCCGCCAGCTTGCTGGCCAGCGCGCCGATTTCCGCCGAAAACACCAGCACCGATATCAAGGTCAGTTGCGACGCCCACTCGGATTATCAGGTCAGCATGAGCGGCCAGGCCTTCGTGTTCGAAAACAATGACGGGCGCAACACCCGAGTGGTGCTTGGCGGCGGTCAGTTATACATCAACGGCAAACAGACGGCGGTGTCGGCCGCGGACCAAAAACGTCTTGACGGTTTCGAAGCCGAGCTGCGCCTGCTGGTGCCGGAGTCACGCAAGGTGGTTACCGAAGCCGTCAATATCGCTTTCGATGCCCTGGGCGCGGTTTCGGTTGCGCTTTCCGGTGATGCCGGAAAATCCACGGAATACGACAAGGCCCGTGCCAAAGCCGTGGCTTCGGCCAATGATCCGGCCCGTCTGCCGATTTTCAACGACCAATCCATGCGCGGCATCGTCGAGCCGATCGTTTCCGAGTTCGTGCCCGATATCGTCGGCAGTGCGCTCGGTTTCGCGATGAAAGCGATGTTCGCCGGCGAGGAGAAAGCCGCGGCGATGGAATCCCGCATGAATGCCATGGAAAAAGATCTGGATGCCCGCATCGATGCGCGTGCCAAGGCGCTCGAGCCCTTGGCCGATGGCATGTGCAAACGTATTCAGCGCATGGACGCGCTCGACAATGCCTTGGAAGTCCGACTGCCCAACGGCAAGCCAATCGACTTTCTCAGCATCAAATAGACCTTTGCAATCGCCGTAATCCCCCTATTTCCTCTCCCTCCCGCTCCGGCGGGATTTTTTTTGACCGCCACAGCCATTGGCAAGGGCTCCGGTTCGGGCGACAATAGCTCGGGTATTCCATTTGGGTGAGTTATGTCTGAAGTAATCGAAGCGCGCGTTCCCGACCTCGGCAGCGATTCCGGCGTGCCGGTCATCGAGTTGTTGGTGAAAGTCGGCGAGACCGTGAAAAAGGACCAGGGCCTGCTGACCCTTGAATCCGATAAGGCCACCATGGAAGTGCCGTCGCCGGTTGCCGGCGAAATCATCGAAATCATCGCCAAGCTCGGTGATGAACTCTCGGCCGGCGATCTGGTTGCCCGCATTAAAGTTTCGGCAGCTGCCGCAACACCGGCACCTGCTGCCGTGGCCACTCCGGCAGTTGCGCCGGCGCCCGTATCCGCACCTGCAGCTGCGCCGCAAGCCCCGATGCCGGCACCGACGGCCGCGACGACCCCGGCACCAGCGCCATCGGCAGCCATGCATGCGCCTGATAACAGCGAATTGGTTCCGGGCAAAGTGCCTTATGCCAGTCCGGCCGTGCGCGTATTCGCCCGCGAGCTTGGCGTCGATCTGGCGCAGGTCAAGGGCAGTGAACGCGGCGGCCGCATCAGCAAAGAGGATGTGCAGCAATTCGTGAAAGCGGCTTTGGCCGGCGGAGTGCCCTCAGCGGGTGGTGGCAGCGGTCTGAATCTGATTCCGTGGCCGCAGGTTGATTTCAGCAAGTTCGGTCCGGTCAGCAGTGAACCGCTGTCGCGCATCAAGAAACTGTCGGGCGCCAACCTTGCGCGCAACTGGGCGATGATTCCCCACGTCACCCAATTCGATGAAGCCGACATCACCGAGATGGAAGTTTTCCGCAAGAAGCTCGGTGAAGAACACAAAGACGTGAAAGTGACCCCGCTGGTGTTCCTGATCAAGGCCGCCGTGGCAGGGCTGAAGAAGTTTCCGAACTTCAATGCCTCGCTCGATGGCGACAATCTGGTGCTCAAGCAGTATTTCCATATCGGCATCGCGGTCGATACGCCCGATGGACTGGTGGTTCCGGTCATCCGTGATTGCGATAAAAAAGGATTGATCGAGCTCTCGCACGAACTGGCCGCCATCAGCGTCAAGGCCCGCGAGAAGAAACTCACCGGCGCCGACATGCAGGGTGGCTGCTTCACCATTTCCTCGCTCGGCGGCATCGGTGGCACGGCATTCACGCCGATCATCAATGCTCCGGAAGTGGCCATCCTCGGCGTGTCGAAATCGCAGACCAGGCCGGTCTGGAACGGCGCGGAATTCGCGCCGAAATTGATGCTGCCGCTGTCGCTGTCCTATGACCACCGCGTCATTGATGGTGCGGCCGCTGCCCGTTTCACCGCCTACATGGCTCAGGTCCTCGCCGATCTGCGCTGCCTGCTGGTCTAACGCCATGGCTGCCATTGAACTGAAAGTCCCCGACATCGGCGGCAGTGCTGCCGTCATCGAATTCCTGGTGAAGGAGGGCGACACCGTCGCCGCCAATCAGGGCCTGCTCACGCTGGAATCCGACAAAGCCACCATGGAAGTGCCGGCCAGCGCCGGCGGTGTGCTGAAACAATGGAAAGTAAAACTCGGCGATACCCTCAGCGAGGGCGATGTCATTGCCCTGCTCGAAGCGGCGGGTGAGCCCGCCGCAGTACCTGCGCCAACGGCAACGCCCGCTGCGCCCGCGCCAAAAGCCGCGCCAGCACCCGTCGTGCCCGCGCCCAAGGCCGCACCGGCGCCGAAAGGCGATGCCGATCACAGTTGTCAGCTGGTGGTCATCGGTTCCGGCCCGGGCGGATATACGGCCGCCTTCCGTGCCGCGGATCTGGGCATGGACGTGATTCTGGTCGAGCGCTATGCGCAGCTCGGCGGGGTCTGCCTGAATGTCGGGTGCATCCCTTCGAAAGCGCTGCTGCATGCCGCCAATGTCATCGAAGAAGTCAAACACGTGGCCGACATCGGCCTGGACTTCGGCGCTGCAAAAATCGATCTGGATAAGCTGCGCGCGCACAAAGAAAAAACCGTCGGTACGCTCAGCAAGGGCATTGCCGGCATGGCGAAACAGCGCAAGGTGCGAACTGTCATCGGCGTTGCCGAGTTTGCCTCCGCTAACCGACTGTCGATAGCGACCGAAAAAGGCGTTGAAACCATCGATTTCGCGCAATGCATCATTGCCGCCGGCTCGCAGCCGGTGAAACTGCCGGCATTCCCGTGGGAAGATCCGCGGGTCATGGACTCCACCGATGCGCTGATGCTGGCCGATGTGCCCAAGCGTCTGCTGGTGGTTGGCGGCGGTATCATCGGTCTGGAAATGGCCTGCGTGTATTCCGCGTTGGGCAGTACGGTCACTGTGGTCGAATTCATGGATCAGCTGATGCCGGGCGCCGATCCGGACCTAGTCAAGCCGTTACAGGTCTTGCTGAAAAAGCGCGGCGTAGCAATTCATACGTCCTGCAAAGTTACCCAGGTCACGGCCGGCAAGAAGGCGCTCAGCGCTGAATTCGAAGGTGCATCAGTACCCGAGGGCAAGGATTACGAGCGCGTGCTGGTGTCTGTCGGCCGCAGCCCGAACGGCGGCAAGCTGAAAGCGGAAAAAGCCGGCGTGCAGGTGAGCGAGCGCGGTTTCATCGCGGTCGATAAGCAGATG
>JBEAYK010000008.1:0-16296 GCA_041159305.1 Pseudomonadota bacterium | reverse complement strand
TTATTTTAACTGAGTATTTGATTAAGCGGTTGAAAGTTATGTTTTTTTATAGGTTTTAAGATAATCCGGCTGACTTAAAGGCTTGTTTTCATTTATGATCATTTCAGCCCCCGACATGTTGCGAGGCCTGAAGCCCCCAGAAAACAACAGGGGCAGATCATCATAATTCCACTCTGCGGGCATCCTGATATGAACCACACGGGGAGTACCTAGGTTTACCGGGGCTTTACACCACCTAGCCTTGGCAAATGAATTAGCTGTGCCGAACATACGGGGTTAAACAGCGGGCCATGCAGATTGGCCATGTCGTATGTCCGCAGTGAAGTCATGGCAGAACCGTCCTGATACAATTCCGGCCCTCGCCCTTGCTTGGCCTGATACATGGCGCTGTCGGCACGCCGGAGAAGGGCATCCGGATTATCGTCCACGCCGCTGGCCAAGGTGATGCCGATGCTGATGGTGACTCTGATGGTGCCGGCGCGGGTAGTAACTGCATTGCCCTCTACGAAGGAACGCAGCCGCTCGGCGACCTGCATCGCCGTTGTGACGCCCGCGCCCGGCAATACGGCGGCGAATTCTTCGCCTCCCAGACGGCCGAAGGTATCGATTTCGCGCAATGCGCTGCGCATGCAGCTGGTCAGCAGCACCAAAACAGCATCGCCGGCCCCATGGCCGTAGGTGTCATTCACCGCCTTGAAATGATCGATGTCCATCATCAGCAGGGCGCAGGGTGCGCCCGAACGCCGGGTACGCTTCATTTCAAATCTCAGCTGTTCGATGAAGTGCCGGTGGTTGGCGGCTCCGGTCAGGCTGTCGGTAGTGGCAAGTTGGTACATCCGGGCTTCCTGATCCCGCTTGTCGATGGATCGGGACAGGGTTTCGGCAAAGCCCTTGATGCCGGCAATCTGGTCTTCGGACCAATGCCTGCGATTACGCATGCGGGCGAATACCAAAGCCGAATGCCGGCCTGATACAAGCGGCGAAGTGATGCACAGAATGCCGGGGGCGTTCTCGAGGATGTTGGAAGGGGCCTGCAATGGCGCGAAATGCCGTCGTAGTTGCTCGGCATTGAGCATGACATCCGGCGGCGGCGGCTGGCTTTCCAGCAGATCACCGAAGACCTGGATGCAATGGGTAATCTGCGGCAGATCAGCGGTATGCCAGGCCCACCGGTGGGGGTCGCCGTCAGGACGCCAGCGGATCAGCATCGCCATACCGGCACCGATGTTTTCGGACAGTAACTGCAATGTCCAGGCAATATCTTCATCCAAGGGCGCACTTTCCGGAGCCAGCAGCCGTTCGGCAAGCTGATGCTTGGTCTGCTCCTGCATCAGTTTGCGGTCAAGCTGCTTGTAGGCGCGGCCCAGCATCCACCACATCAGGGCCAGCATCAGCAGGACGCCCCCGCCAAAGCTCCAGAACTTGAGCCGCATACGCTCGTGTTTGTATCCGCGTTGTTGCGTCAATGCCGCATCGAGGCCTGCGGAAGCCGCGGCGAAACGCTGCTTCGCGGCAGTATAGGACACGCTGTCGAGCAATGCCGTGGCCGCGCGCGGCCGATCCTGTTTGCTCATGGAAAACACCATGCGCTCGATGGCTACGAGCTCTGTGTAGCTCTGTTGGAGCGCGATGATCTCGGCATTCGTTACAGGAAGCTCATTGATGATGACTTTGAGCGTCCGTTCCAGCTGCTGCAGCCCCGCTTCATATTGCCGCTCCCAGTCTGTGGACCGGTCATGGATGCCGGATTTCGCCGCCTGGGTCAGGGCGGTGTCGTAAAATTCGATGCGTTGCAACGCGGAGTCCAGGGCCACCTGCTGACGCTGATCCTGCCGGTAGGTTTCGTAGGACAGGTAGGCCAGATGCAGAGCGACGTAAAAAAACAGCCACGCCAGAAAGAAGTGGATGGTGATGCCGCGCCGATCGTGATGGAACGCTCGCCTCATGCACACCTGCCGCTGCCGGTACGGAAAGGACTATTGAACCATATCCTCACGGAAATTGGCGCGCCCGGAGGGATTCGAACCCCCGACCAATGGCTTCGGAAGCCACTACTCTATCCGGCTGAGCTACGGGCGCGGATGGCTTATTTTAACAGATATCCGCAGCCTACTGCCGCAGCAGTACATGCACGCGCACACCCGGCAGGTTCTGGATGTGCAGCACTCCGTTCAGGGCGGCGGCCCGGTCGCGCATGCTGTAGAAGCCGTGATCGATTTGGCGAAGGCTCTTCAGACCGATGCCGTCATCGAGGATGTCGAGCAGGACGAAAATGACGCGGCGGCGTTCACCGATGCGCAGACGCACACGGATGCGTTCGCAATGCGCGTACTTGAGGGCGTTGTTGACCGCTTCCTGCACGATGCGATAGGCGGCGAGATTGGTCACCATATCCAGGCGCTCCAGCAACTGGCTATCACCATAGATTTCGGTGGTGTATTCGACACCGGCCTGCTCGCACATCTGCGCCGGGCTGCCGAAAGCCACGGCGGCAAAAAGACCGAGCTGATCGAGTTCGTCCGGCGTCAGCGCATTCACCACAGAGCGCAGCGATTTGCCCAAACGCTCGGTCAGCTGCTCGATGCGCTCGATGCCGTCCTGCCCGGAATCGGTTGGCACGGTCAGGCGGCTCAGGCTGAGCTGCGCCTGCATCGCGGTCAGGGTCTGGCCCATTTCGTCATGCAACTCGCGGGCCAGGCGCTTGCGTTCGAGCTCCTCGCTGTGCAGACTGCGTCGGCTGGATTCGGCCAATGCCGCCAAGGCCTCCTGCAGACGCTCCTTGTCAATCTTCACCAAGCGTTCTTTGTCGCGCAGTTCGTCAACGCTGGCGCCGAACAGCAGTGCCATGGCGCCCATGACCGCGACATACAGCTGCAGCTCCAGAATATCGCCTTGATGTACATGACCGTCAACGGCAATCAGCACACTGACCACCAACACAGACAGCGCCGCACCACGCCAACCATGCAGAAAGGAGAACACCACCACGGCTGCCAGCAGCAGGATTTTGAGCATGGCGGTCAGGCTGTCGTCCGGTTCGGTGAGCAGGGAGCTGCCGATGTAAATCAACATGGGCAGCAGATACAAATAAATCAGCGCCGAGCGGATGATGCGGCTGGATCCGTTGCGGTTGGCCGGTACCAGCAACCAGAGCGCCATCGGCAAAACCAACAGCACACCAAGAAAACCGCCCATGAAATGGCTGAGAATGAAGTTGATCAGGTCCGGAAGCGATTCCGGGCGGACATCACTGGAGGACATGCCGATGGCGGTCAGCAGCCGGGGGCTGCCGATGGCCGCCAGCAGATCTTTAGCCATCAGCAACAGTCCGGCCAGGGCCGCTCCGGCATGCATCAGGGCCATGCCGCGCAGCGTGGCCGCCGACTCGGGACGGAAATCGAAACGCTGCACGCTGTGCACGCACAGCATGATCAGCAGAGGATGCAGCCAGATGGCGGCCGAATCCGGACCGATATGGTTCCAGGGCGGACCGAGGCCGAACGCGGATACCGTCAGATGCTGCAACAAGGCGCTCAGAGCGAACGCGAGATACCAGACCGGCCATTCCCGGTACGGCCGGAACAGCAGAACGGAGAACACCAGCCCTGCGGCCAACATCCAGTGGAAGAATCCGTACAGGAAGAAAAACAGGTAGGCCAAGGCCATCACCGGAACAATCCAGCGCAGCGGCGGCAGATACGGACGCATTCGGGTGAACATCGGCAACATCACGGCGAAACGGGGAGTGATGCCTAGCCTAGCAAGGATAAGGTCGGCATGGCCAAGAATTTTTCTGCGGGCCGGCCGGTTTCGGGCGATAATGCCCGAATGATCCGTATTCTGCTACTCGATGACCATGGCGTGCTCCGCGAAGGCATCAAGCGCCTGCTTGAAGCCGAGCCGGATTTCAGCGTCTGTGGCGAAGCCGGCAGTGTCAAGGAAGCCCTCGAGGCCTTGCGCATGCTTGGCCCGGACGTTCTGATCAGTGACATCAGCCTTGGCGAAGGCAACAGTTTCGAATTGATTGAAACCATGGTGCGCGCCGGTACCGGCACCAAAATCCTAGTGCTCAGCATGCATGAAAACCCGGCCTTCGTCAGCAAAGTGCTTTCGCTCGGCGTGCGCGGTTATGTGACCAAGGCCGCCGCCGCCAAGGAGCTGGTGCCGGCCTTGCGCAGTCTGGTTGACAACGGCAATTACGTCTCCAGCGACGTGCGCCGGATGAAACCGGGGCACGTTCCGAAACTGACCCAGCGCGAGCTGGAAGCATTGAAACTGCTGGTTCGTGGACTGCCACCCAAAGTCATCGCCGGACAACTCGGCATCAGCGACAAAACGCTGTACGGACACCGCGCCAACCTGATGCTGAAACTGCAGGCGCGCACACTTCCGGAACTTCAGGAAAAGGCTATCGGCTTCGGATTGATTGAATCTCCCTAGCCCAGGCTGCTGTCTTCTGGCATCGCTGTGCCAACCAAGTAAGCGTCTTAGAGATTATTCCTATTCCTCCCATGCCCCGCTCACCCTAAACTGACCGGCAGCAGTCAGGGGAATTTAAAAGCAATGAGCAGTCCGAACTCGCATGTCCTGCGGATACTAAGCCATCCCGATACCAACCGAAGGCCGACGCTGGTATTGAGCATCCTGAAGATATTCTTTCCGATGGATGCCGCAACGCATTATTTCTACTGCCTTGAAAAAGGAAATGCCGCCGATGTGCAGTTCGGTAAAACACGGAGCGATCTGGCGATTCTGCGCCGCGGCCTGCAGGCTCAGGGCTTCGTGATAGAAGTCAGCGAGCAACCATCTCCGGAAAACTGATTTCAACTGGCAACCAGGGGCGTTGCGGTGTCTGCGCGCCGAGCAATTTGGCCTTGTTGCTGCCCCAGCAATACACCCGATCGGATGTCGTCAACGCGCACATGCCCCACTCGTTGTGGGCCAATTGCACCACCGGCTCATTCAATGCAATCGGCATCGGCACCGGAACATTCGGGTAGCGGGCGGGATCCTGGCCGGCCGAACCGTGTTCGTTGTAACCCCAACAGAAAACCTTGCCTGACGCATTCAGCGCGCAGGTATGCGACGAGCCGCTGAGCTGGACGATGTTTTCAAGACCGGGCACGCTTCCGGGGTGCAGACGCTTGGCTTCTTCATCAGGATTGCGCAGGCCATCGCCCAGTTGGTTTTCGTAGTTTGCCCCCCAGCAATACACACGCCTGCTGGCGGCAATGGCGCAGGTCTGCAAATAACCGGGCGTGATGGCCACTAGTTTTTCGGGAAGAGCCAGGACGCGCACCGGATGCATACGATCGGTAACGGTGCCATCACCGAGTGCGCCCATGGCATTGAATCCCCAGCAGTAAGCTCCACCCGACACTCCGACGGCGCAGGCATGGTGTGGCCCGAATCCGAGATGCACCGCAGGCTCGGGAAGCGCCATGGGTTCCGGGCGGTTGTAGGTCCTGAACACTCTGACGCGCTGACGGCTGTTGCTGCGGCCGATAGCCCCCCAACAGAAAACCTTGCCCCCCGCATCCAGAGCACACATCCCGTCAAAGCCGGAGGCGATGCGGACGATGTTCGAGAGCCCGGGAACCGTTATCGGTCGAACGTCAGGCTGGACTCTGGCGCCACCGTCCCCGAAAACGCCCATGACCGGATCACCCCAACACAGGACCTGACCGGTCCTGAGCAGTCCGCAACTGTGAGCGGCACCGCCCTCCATCATGCTGAATGGCCGGCGAAAGGGTACCGCCTCAGGAACCGGCTGCAGCGCGATGACCGGATTGCCGAGCTGCCCCCTGAGGTTATCCCCCCAACACCAGAGCATGCCAGCCTTATCGAGCCGACACATGTGGTTTTCACCGGTATTGAGTCGTTGCAAGGATATGGTCAAAACTTTGCCGGCCACTGGTTTCGGCAATCGACCGACCTCTTCATTCCGTCTGGCATCCATCAGCAGTGCAATAAAAACTGCAAGGCATGTCACATACACCAAAAGCTGGCGCTTCATCGGCGCGGCACCTGCAGCAGGAATCCGATTTTCTTGAATACCGGCTTCCGGCCATGCCGGAGTATGCCGCCGGCCTGGCGGGTCTTTTGAACCAGGCTGTCGAGCCCCGTTGAGCCGCTTTTATTGAAGTCGAAATTTCGGGTGACATCATTGTCGCGCACGCAGCCGATGATTTGGATCTGGTTGGCGGTCATCCGCATGCGCAGGCTGATCCGGCATTGATTGGCTCGGCTATGCCGGAGGATATTGGTGACCGACTCCTGGAAAAAGCGGTGCATGTAAGAATAAACCTCAGGCGGTACCTCGCCCCAACCCGAGGATTCCGGTGTGATGGCGAAGCGGTAGTCGATGCCGGATCCGCGCAACAACTGTGCGATACGGCCGGATGCGAGCTCCTGACTGAGATAGGCGTAATTAACCGGCTCTCGGCTGAGGCTGTTGAGCATATTGCGGATGCTGACCGAGGTCGCCTCCAGCATCTCGGAGCCCTTTTCAAAGGCCCGCTGCGCCTTGGCGCTATCCAGAGAATGCTCGAGCGAGCGGATATAGATGCTGGCGGCAACCAGGCCCTGGCCGACTTCGTCATGCAGATCGCGCACGACCTGGTCCAGGCGCTCGGTATTGACCACGCTTTGGGCATGTACGATGTCCTGCATGTTGCGGATCAGGAGTTCTTCGCGCTTTTTGGATTCCATCAGACGTACTTTGGCCAGATTGAGACGGCTGATGAAAAAAGCGACATAAAGGGTAAAGATGCAGAGGAAAATAAGATAGCTGATGACGGCATGCCAGGTGTTGAGCGTCCAGCCGTTATGTTGGCTGGAGATGATGAATACCGCCGAAATGCAGCCGCTCCAGGCGGTGAGCGCACCGAACCGATAGGCCGTGACCGCAAGCCCACCGATCAGCATCAGCAGCACCAGATAGATGAAAGAAAGGTTGTTCAATATACCGAACACGGAAACACCTGACTGATAAAGCAGGTAGAACAGAATCGGCATAGCCATCGCTATGAAGATGGAGCCGCGCTGATATCCCGGGTTCTCGATGACATAGACCGCAAAAAATCCGAAGACGATCGCCGACAGGGTGTATATCGCGAGCTTGGCATAGGCGGCGCTGACCAAATAGAACATATCCCGTGGATTGCTGAGATGTTCGAATGCCAGCATACCGGTGATGGTCGCCGCCGATACCGCGCCAATGAAAAGGACATAACCGGAAAAATTTGCCGGGCGGCCGGCGACGGGGCTTAAGGGGTCGCGGCCCAGAAACCAAGCCGACAGGTAAGTGGCGACGATGCCGACTTGTTGGGCATAGAGCCCGTTGACTTCATCATAAGGGAAAATCCGATTGCCCGGATTGAGGGCAATCACAAGCATCTCGAGCAATGCCGCCGGCAGATATGACGCCGCCGGCAGCCGCAGCACTACAAGCAGCCTGAATCCGAACAGGACACTGATGTAGACGGCCTCGACATCGCTGATGACAAACAGCGCAATCACCAGCGACATCAGGCCCAGAATGAGCGGAGTCGGTAGCGGCCTGCTATCGCTTTCAAATGTCTCCATCCATACAGGGTGCAGTAGCACGCAAGCCTCCGCTATAAGAATTTTTCCTATAGGCTTTTTCGGTAAGGTGATGGATTATGACAACAGCATTAAAGGAATCAGAGCCTCGGCATGATACGCATTGCCCTGTTGGAAGACCATGCCATCGTACGTGAAGGTGTCCGGTTCCTGCTTGACCAGGAGCCGGAGTTTTCAGTCATCGCAGAGTTCGATAGTCCGGAGCAGCTGTTCGCAGCGCTCCCCGACCTGAATGCCGACATCCTGATCACCGATCTGGATTTCGAGAAATACAAAGGCATCGAAATCCTGCAGCACCCGTCCGCTATCACCAGCCAGTGCCGCACTATCGTACTGTCGATGCACGGAGAGGCGCATCTGGTCAAGCGCGCGATGGATCTGGGTGCATTCGGATATGTCACCAAATCCCGGGGCGCGAAGGAATTGGTCGCCGCGATCCACGAAGTGCACAAGGGGCACTTCTACCTCACCGACGACATCCGCAACCAAGTCGCCATTACGCCGCCGCATATCACCAAGCGCGAACGCGAGGTGCTGATGCTTCTGATCAACGGTGAAACCGCGAAGGCCATCGGCACCCGGCTCGGCATTTCCGACAAAACGGTTTATATCCACCGCGCCAGCCTGATGGAAAAATTCGGCGCCAAAACCCTCATCGAGCTCGGGCGCAAAGCCCGCGATGCCGGCATCTGACTGCCGGCACGGCTTGCGGCGCTTCCGGATGTGTCCGGCTTCACGGTTCCTTCGTCATTTAAAAGTTGTGACACACTTCAACTTTGCGTAAAAGCTAAGGTTCTGCGCCAAGGGGCCGCATTCCGCTCAATTTTACAGTACCCCCCAATAGTGCTATAAATTAAACTATTCCCGCCCGGATGCTACTGGTCGCCCACACAACAGGTACGCCCATGATTCGTCGTATCCCCGCATTTGCTGTGTTGTTAGCCGTAAGCGGCATGCTTAATGCCGCCACGGACAGGGAGCGTATTGCCGATCTTGAGGCGCGGATAAAACTGCTTGAAGCCGAAGCCGCCATGCTCAAAATCCGTGCGGAACAGGCCAGCGCCGCCGCCGAGTCGGCACGCACGGCAATCGATGAACTCAAGAATAGCCAGGTCCGTCCACAATCCGTGATGGCAGAACCAGCGGAACCCGAAAGCGATGTTCACGGCGCGCACGGCGCAAACGCCTTCAATCCGGAGCTGCTCTTGGTCCTCAATGGAAGCTACCAGAGCCATAGTCTGGATCCGGCCATCTACCGCCGATCTGGATTTGCGGCACTGGCTGACACGGGCCCGAATGACCGGGGCTTCACCCTCGGCGGCAGCGAACTCTCGCTTTCGTCCAATATCGATGATAAGTTTTTCGGCCAGATGACTGTGGCGTTCAGGGATGACGACACACATGTCATGGAGGCCTATATTGAAACATTGACCCTTCCCAAGGGCTTCAGTCTGCGCGCCGGGCGCTTCTTTTCGAACATTGGCTCCCTGAATAGCCGCCATACCCACACGGATTCATTTTACGACCGGCCGCTGCCCTACCAGTCCCTGCTGGCGAACCAGTACCGCGATGACGGCGTGCAGGTGCGCTGGGTCGCACCGACCGATCTGTATCTGGAGCTCGGCGCCGAGATTTTTGCCGGAAACCGGTTTCCGGCCGGTGGCGGTGCGGGCAACGGCATCGGCAGCCAGACCCTGTTCGCGCATATCGGCGGCGATGTCGGCCTTGAAAATGCCTGGCTGGCCGGTGTGTCGATGCTCAATGCCGACACCGACGGCAACGAAGAGGGCTTCAGCGGCGACGCCCGCCTCTATATCGCCGATGCGACCTGGAAGTGGGCACCGCAGGGCAATTTCAAGGACGGCGGCTTTACGCTGCGCGGTGAATATTTCCTCGACCAACGCGATGGCGTGTTCACCGATCCGGATAACGCCGCCATCACCGCGCTCTGGAACGGCAATCGCCGCGGCGCCTACCTCGAGGGCATTTACCGTTTCAGCCGTCACTGGGAAACCGGTTACCGTTTTGACCGACTGTGGTCCGACAACCAGGGGCCGTATGCCGCTGATTACGATCCGGCCAGACACAGCATCGTACTGGCCTGGCGCAACAGCGAGTTCAGCCTTTTTCGGCTGCAGCTCAGCCGGGACAAACCGACCGCCGACACCGTCGACAATGCCGTTTACATGCAATACCAGACCAGCCTTGGCGCGCATGGTGCGCACAAGTTCTAACCCGACTTTTCAAAGGAGAAACGTATGAAAAGAATCCTCAATGCACTCTTACTGGCCGGCGGTTGCCTGGCTGCAACCGGTGTTCAGGCCAAACTGAATATTTTCGCCTGCGAACCGGAATGGGGAGCGCTGGCCAAGGAACTGGCGGGCGACAAAGCGGAAATCGACATCGCCACCACCGCACTGCAGAACATCCATCAGATCGAGCCGAAGCCGAGCCTGATCGCCAAGCTTCGGCGCGCCGACCTGCTCCTGTGCACCGGTGCCGAACTGGAAAGCGGCTGGCTTCCGCAGCTGACGCGTCAATCCGGCAACGCCAAGATCGTGTCGGGCAACGGCAACTTCATGGCCGCGAGCTTCATCACCACGCTCGATAAACCCGCCCAAATCGATCGGGCCGCCGGTGATGTGCATCCGCAGGGCAATCCGCACTTCCATCTGGATCCCTACCGTATGGGCGTGATTGCCGATGCACTGGCAGCACGGCTTGAGCTGCTGGATGCCGCCAACGCTCCGGTTTACCGTAAGAATCTGGCCGACTTCAACGCCCGCTGGACGGCCGCCACCAAGGCCTGGGAAACTAAAGCCAAACCGCTGGCCGGACGCAAAATCATCGTGCACCACAAGAGCTGGGCCTATCTGAACAATTGGCTGGGTCTGGTGCAGGTCGCCACCCTGGAGCCCAAACCCGGCGTTCCGCCGACCAGCTCCTATCTGGTCAGTGTGGTGACTACGGCGGAAACCGAGAAGCCGATGGCCATCGTGCTGGCCGGCTATCAGGATCCGAAAGCGGCCAACTGGCTTTCCAAGCGTTCCAGCCTGCCGATCGTGACTCTGCCGTTCTCCGTGGGCGGTGATCCGATGTCGAAGGATCTGTTCAGCATGTATGACTCCACCATCAACAAACTTCTCGCCGCCGCCAAATGAGTACCGGACTGAATCTCGACGGACTGGATGCGAGCATTCTCGGGCCGGCCTGCGCCGCCGGCCTGATCGTGTTGAGCACGCATGTGCTGCTGGGGCGGCGTGTGCTGGCGCGTAACATCATCTTCATTGACCTGGCCATCGCGCAGATCGCCGCGCTCGGCGTAATCGTCGCGCAGTATCTGCATGTCGCCGGTCACAGTGTGGGGGTGCAGCTGTCGGCAACCGGCGCCGCACTGGCCGGGGCGATACTGCTTTCCTTCACCGATAAACGCTGGCCGCGCATCCAGGAACCGATCATCGGCGTTCTGTTCGTGATGGCGGCAACCGGCGGCATCATGCTTCTGTCCAACAATCCGGAAGGCAGTGAACATCTGAAAGAAATGCTGGTCGGTCAGATTCTGTGGGTCAGCTATGATCAGCTGCTGTGGCCCCTATTACTGTCCATCGTACTGCTGGCGGCCATCATCTGGCGATTGAACAATCTCACCGGCGCCTGGTTCTACACCCTGTTCGCCGTGGCCATCACCGCTTCGGTCCAACTGGTCGGCGTGTATCTGGTTTTCGCCAGCCTGATCGTGCCCGGGCTTGCCACCATCGGCATGCAAGGCCGTGCGCAGTTGGCGTGGGCTTATGGCATCGGCGTTGCCGGTTATGTCAGCGGCCTGGCGCTGTCCGCGGTATTCGACTTGCCCAGCGGTCCGATGGTGGTCTGGTCGCTGGTGGCCTGCGGACTGCTGGCGAAACTGCATCCGGATGTCCGCCGCAACAACATGCCTATAGATCGCCGCGTACGACCGACCCCCGCGCCGGCACCGCCCGGGTCCTAATCGGCGCCATGAAAAAAGCCGGCATGCGAATGCCGGCTTTTTTTCAGAACCTCCGCAATCAATCAGGCCGCGAACAGCGCCTTCATTTTCTTCAGGGCGTTGGCTTCCAACTGGCGGATGCGTTCGGCGGATACACCGTATTCATCGGCCAGTTCATGCAGCGTGGCTTTGTTCTCGGCCAGGAATCGCTTCTGCAGGATTTCGCGCGAACGCACATCCAGACCGCTCAGACCTTCACGCAGCAGTTCAAGCTGGTTGTCGTCATGGCTGTTACGCTCGTAAGCGGCAGCCGGGTCGGCATTGGCGGCGACCAAATAGGCCGACGGTGACGGCGGCGCATGGTCATTGTCATCATCGTCCGGAGCATCGAACGCGATATCACGGCCGGAAAGGCGCGATTCCATTTCCAGCACTTCGCGTTCGGACACTTTCAGATCCTTGGCGACCGCGGAAACTTCGGCGGCATTCAGCCAGCCCAAGCGTTTTTTCGATTTACGCAGATTGAAGAACAGTTTGCGCTGGGCCTTGGTGGTGGCGACCTTCACGATACGCCAGTTGCGCAGGATGAATTCGTGCATCTCGGCGCGCACCCAGTGCACGGCGAAGCTGACCAGACGCACGCCTTGGTCGGGATCGAATCGCTTGACCGCTTTCATCAGGCCGATATTGCCTTCTTGGATGAGATCGCCCATGCCCAGGCCATAGCCCTGATAGCCGCGGGCGACATGCACCACGAAACGCAAATGCGCCATCACCAAATGACGGGCGGCGTCGAGATCGTCGTTATCGCGGTAGGCACGCGCCAAGGCCTGCTCGTCCTCAACGGACAGCACCGGCACGCGGTTGACCGCGTTGATGTAGGCATCCAAAGAACCCAAGGCGCTGGGAATCGGGAGGCTATGGCTGATCAGGGCTTTGCTGGTCATGGTTTTTTTGCTCATAAGGAAAAGTTTAGCACTCTAGGGCTTAGAGTGCTAATACCCCGCTGAAGTTCCCGTGAATTCCAGTCACGAGTCCTAAGGGGCTTTTATCAAATCATTTAAATACAATGACTTATCTTAAATCCGCCAGTCCATGGGCGGCTGGCCACGGCCCTGCAGGTAGCGGTTGGCGGCAGAAAAGTGCCCGCAACCGAGAAAGCCGCGGTGCGCCGACAGCGGCGAGGGGTGCGGTGCCCGCAGCACGCAATGACGGCTCCGGTCGATGATGCCGCCTTTGGCTTGGGCATAGGCACCCCAGAGCATGAACACCAAGCCCTCGCGCTGCCCGGAAAGCGCAGCGATGGCGGTATCGGTGAATACCTCCCAGCCCTTGCCCTGATGCGAACCGGCCTTGCCGGTTTCCACCGTCAGCACGGCATTGAGCAGCAACACCCCGCGATCACTCCAGGGCGTCAGATTGCCAGTGGTCGGCCTCGGCAGACCGAGATCGCGTTCGATTTCCTTGAAAATATTCTGAAGTGAGGGCGGCGGCGGCACGCCATCGGGCACGGAAAAGCTCAGGCCGTGCGCCTGGCCGGGCCCATGATAGGGATCCTGGCCGAGAATGACCACACGCACCGCCTCGAACGGTGTGCGGTTGAAGGCATTGAAAATCTGCGGACCGGGCGGATGGATGACACGGCCTTTGGTTTTTTCGGCGCGAAGGAATGCACTCAGATCACGCATCGGTGCCGACGCCAAAGCTGCGCCCAGATGGCGCTGCCAGGACGCGGACAGCTGACCCTCGGTACTCATCGCGCGTGCTGGCGGTTCCGACGGCCCATGCGCAGTTGGAACAGCAGCTTGGTCACCAGTAGGCGCTCTTCCACCGGCTTTTGGACCAGATCGTTGGCGCCGAGCTGGATCAGCTGACTTTGATTGCGCGGATCGGCATCACCGGTCATCACCACCACCGGCAGGCGCTGCTTGCCGATGTGGCGGTCCTGCCGGATCAGACGCAGCAGATCCATGCCGGTCAGATCACCTTTCAGATAGACATCGCTGAGCACGATGTCGGGCAAGCTCTCCGGATCGGCATCGATCAGGTTCATGGCCTCTTCGACCGAGACCACATGCTGTACGCCCAGCCCGTGCTTTTTCATCATCCGGCTGGTGGCGGCGGCGACCACCTTGCTGTCTTCGATGTAAAGCACTTCGCCGCTGACTTCTTCATCCGGCGCAAGATAGCCCTTGATGAAAGAGGCCAGGGATTCCATGCCCCAGGTCTTGTCGAAATAATCGGTGACATGCGCACTCAGGCTGCGATCTTCCAGGCGCTGCTGCACATCACCGGAGACCACGATGATCGGAAAATAGCGCTGCGTGCTGTGTTCGCGGGCGAAGCAGGCCAGCGCATCGCCATCCATGTCCGACAGCACCAGCGCAGTCACCAACAGATGCACCGGCTGGCTGAGCAGCACGGCTTTGGCCTGTTCGCCAGTTTCGCATTCGGTAATCACCGCATCCGGCAAGGTCTTCGCCATCATGCCCAGCAGCACGCGGCGGACCATCTTCGAACCATCCACGATCACCAGATGCGGATGCTGCAGATCCAACGGCAGGAACGCGAGTGCGGTCACCGGTCCACCGGACGGGTTAGCCGCAGGTAATGACCGGCGGCCAGACGGGCGCCGAGAATACCGAGCACGGTCGCTGCCGCCAACACCGCCGGCGGCAACCACAGCGGCACCGGTGTAAACGCGAATCCGCTGCCATAACTGCCGATCAGGGCGAGAATTTCTGGGGTGATGGCGAATGCCGCCGCGGCCAGAACACCGAGCGCCAAAGCGCCGGCCAAAAAACCGAGCAAACCGCCGGCATACAGGAACGGCCGGCGGATGTAGGCATCACCGGCGCCGAGCTGCTGCATCACCGCGATTTCCTGTTCGCGCGTGGCGATGTCCAGACGGATATTGTTGGCGACCGCCAGCACGGCACCGCTGACGAACAGCAAGGCCAGCAGCAATAACAGGCGCTGGCCGAAGGCCAGCCAAGCATCCAGACGTTTCTGCCAGATACCGTCGTATTGCACATACTCGGCCTGCGGCAAGGCCTGCAGACGGGTCAATAGCGCCGCTTCATCGGCGCGCGGCGTCACAATCATCACCGACGGCAAGGGATTTTCACCGAGAACGGCTACCGCTTTGGCCAGCGCGCTGCTGTCCTTGAAATCGGCCAGTCCCTGCTCCGGTGTTTTCACCGTCACCGTTGCGACATCGGAGGCGGTGCGGAAATCCTGGGCGATGGCATTGGCCTGCGCCACACTGACCGCCGGCTGGAAGAAAACCTGGATGGCGCGGGAACTCTGTACCTGTGCGGCCAGTTGGTTCATCTGCAGCATCGACCAGGCCAGTGCCAAGGGCAAAGCCAAGGCGATGGCCATGACGCCGAGCGACAACAGGCTGGAGAACGGTCGACGCAGCAACCGTGCAAAACTGCCACGGAACGCAGCGGCGTGTTGGGCGCGCCAGGCGGCGAAGGCACCGTAGGACTTACTCATCGGCCAACTCCTCCGGCGAAATGTCGTCCATCAAACGGCCTTTGTCGATGACCAGCACGCGCTTTTTCATGCGCTTGACCAAGGCCAGATCATGGCTGGCAATGACCACCGCCGTGCCCTGTTCGCACAGACCGACCAGCTGCTGCATGATGTCGGCGGCCAGACCCGGATCGAGATTGCCGGTCGGCTCGTCGGCCAAAAGCAATGCCGGTTGGGTGACCATGGCGCGCGCGATACCGACACGCTGCTGCTCGCCGGTGGAGATGTCCGTGGAGCGGTAGCCGGCACGCTCGGCAAGACCCAGGCTCTGCAAGGTCTGATGCACGCGTTGACGTATAGCTACCGGCGAAAGTCCGGCGATCTGCAGCGGGAGCGCTACATTATCGAACACGGTACGATCCAGCAACAGACAGTGATCCTGATGGACGACGCCGAGACGGCGACGGTGCAAGGCGGCTTTGGCGCCACGCAAATCGGCGAGGTTGCGACCATCGAACCAGACCTTGCCAGCACTCGGGCGTTCGGACAGATGCGCCAACTTCAGCAAGGTGCTCTTGCCGGCACCGGAATGGCCGGTGATGAACAGCATCTCGCCGGCCTGGACGGAAAAGCTCAGGTTATCCAGGGCAAGATGGCCGCCCGGATATTTTTTACTGACGCCGTCGAAGCGCAGAAGAGTCATCGAACGCCTTCTTTGTGGATACCCCGCTTAGTGTGCCGTATTACGGCTTCGGCGAGGAGGGGGTAAACCAAGATTTTATGCGCGACAGCACCGAAGGCTTGGCGGCCGGCGGCGCAGCGGTTGAGGCATGCGTCTGCGGACGTGATCCGGCATCCGCCGGTTTCCGGCGGCGGCGCGGCTTGCGGGCCGCATCGCTCACGGGGGCGGAAACCGCTTCGGCCGGCTTGTCGATGGCCGGGCGTTCACTGTGCGGACGCTCGCTGCGCGGTTTGTCCGAACGGGGACGGTCCGAACGCGGACGGTCGCTGCGCGGTTTGTCGCCGCGCGGGCCACCCGAGGATCGTCCGGATTTCGGACCGCCGCGCTTGTCGGCCGGGGCGTTGGCGCGCACTTCGTTGAAGATGTCGGCGATGCTTTCGCCGCCTTCGGCTTTCGGCAAGGGCTGGCGCGGAATCGCCATCAGAAGTTCGGAAGTGACCGGTGCGGTCGGAATCTTCTGTTCGATGTAGCTCTCGATTTCCGGCAGGCCCTGGGCATACAG
>JBEAYK010000091.1:0-5183 GCA_041159305.1 Pseudomonadota bacterium | reverse complement strand
AGCCAGATGCTGCAGTACGCACCCCGAACACACTCCGAAATGCGGACATGGCGGTTCGACACGATCCGGTGAGGCGGCCAGCACTTCGAGTGTTTTTGCCTCGTCGAAATGGCGGTTACGTGCAGTCTGTTGGACCTTTACACGCTCACCAACCAGGGCGCCAGCGACGAACACGGTCTTACCGTCGAGACGACCGACCCCGCGTCCTTCATGGCTGAGGTTATCGATGTCGAGCTCGAACTCGCGTTTTGGTTTAGGTCCGCTTCGTGCCACAATGGACTTCCGTATTAAAGCCTTATTTTCGCAGATATCCGCGTGCTTTGGCATAAACTGCCGCAAAAACAACCAATGAAACCCTCCATTCGCCTGATTAAAGACGACGACATCAGCCGCAGCTATCTCATCGAGGCTATCACCATGTTGGATGCGAAAGCAGCGCAGCGCTTCATATCATTCGTTTAATGTTTATCGGGGAACTGCCTGCTGCTGCAATTCTTATTCAAGACGCTCTCCAGAGCAACGTAGCGGAAACCCTGACGGTCATCCAGGCATCGGGCGACTGAGTTCGCCGATCATCTGCCAGGATCGCGGCAGGGATTTCCCCAGATGCAAGGCGATAACTCCGTGCAGTAAATGCCTTAATACACCCAAGGCAGCCAATGTCGGCATATTGTCGGCATTGAAGGCGAGAAGATCAGCACCAGATAAGACTCCCGGATCTTCGGCTTTGGCCGGCATCAGACCGAGTTCGGGATGCGCCCGATAATGACGGTCCGGCTCAATCTCACTGCCATTGGCCGTGGCCGACCAAGGGGTCATGTAACCCAGTTGCTGGATCAAATCGCGTTCGAAGCGGCGAACAAGCCAGGCAAGTGGCATATTGCCGGCCAGCTCGCTACGCGCAGCCAACAGCCTTTGGTAGAGCTCGTTATCGGCGTCCTGGCGCGGACAGAGTTTCAGGACCAACTCATTCAGATAAAGACCAGCCATCAGTCGCTCGCCAGCGATGGCAAGAACAGGTGGTAACGGTTCGGACTGTGTCAGTGTGCCGAGCTCGCCTTTGAGTACAAAACTGACCTTGATGTGCTGCATGGGTTGTAATTGCGCCCGCAGTATATGATTTTTGGCACCGGTTACGCCTTTGGCCACCAGACCGATGATGCCATGATCACGGGTGAGCAATTCCAGTTGCAGGCTGGTCTCGCGGTACGCCCGTTTGTGCAGGACGAGCGCGGGCTGCCATTCAATACGCATCAGTCGTTATAACCGAACCGGCGCAACGCGGCCTCGTCATCGGACCAACCATCACGGACGCGGCACCAGGTTTCCAGAAACACCTTGGATCCGAAAAGTTTTTCCATGCCCAGACGGGCCGATGTACTGATAGCTTTCAGCTGCTGACCGCCCTTGCCGATCACGATGGCTTTCTGCCCCTCCCGCTCGAGCCAGATTACCGCGCCGATGCGAAGCAGGCCACCGTCTTCCTCGAATTTTTCGATTTCAACGGTAGCCGAATACGGAAGCTCATCGCCAAGACGCTGCATCAATTGCTCACGTACCAATTCGCCTGCCAGAAAGCGCTGGCTTTTGTCGGTGATTTCGTCCTCGCCATAGAGCGGCTCAGATTCCGGCATCAGCTGCAGTAGACTTCTGACCAAATCGGCGGTCCCTTTGCTTTTGAGCGCCGAAATCAGGTGGACCGAAGTGAATTCACGGCTTTCGGTCACTTCCTTGATGAATGGCAGAAGCGCGTCCTTGTCCTTGAGCTTGTCGATTTTATTGATGACCAGCAACACCGGCACATCCGAATCCTTCAGCGCCTGATAGGCCAGCGCATCATCGCTGTGCCAGCGCCCGGCCTCGATGACCAGAATGGAGGCGTGGACATCGCTGACCGCACCACGCGCTGCACGGTTCATGTGCCTGTTCATGGCTCGCGATTGCTTGGCGTGGATGCCCGGCGTATCGACCAGCACGAGCTGACCTTCCGGGTAACTAGCGATGCCCAACATGCGATGGCGCGTAGTCTGTGGCCGCGACGACACGATGCTGATCTTGCTGCCGACCAGTGCATTGACCAAAGTCGATTTACCGACATTCGGACGGCCGATGACGGCGACGAAACCGGCGCGGTAGACAGGGATTTGTGGGTCGGTCATTTGTTCTGGCCTAAAAGTATGAGCGCTTTGCGGGCGGCATCGGCTTCGGCCGACTTCACCGAGGATCCGCTTCCAGCCGTGATGATGGCGAGGTTCTCGAGGATGCATTCAACATCGAAATTGCGGGCATGATCACTGCCCCCGGCTTGAAGCAGCCGATACACCGGCAAGGCATGCTGCTTGGACTGGAGCCATTCCTGCAGCTTGGTCTTCGGATCTTTTCCCGGTGATTTCTCGAGTGATAACTGCAGGCGGGCGCCGAACCAGTCGTCCACCAGTGATTGCGCGGCAACAAAACCGGCATCCAGATAAACCGCAGCGATAACCGCCTCGACGGCATCGGCAAGAATCGAATCGCGGCGATGCCCGCCGGATTTCAGTTCACCCGGGCCGAGCTCGAGTTGTGCACCCAGATCCCGTTCGCGTGCAATTTCGGCCAAGGTCGGTTCGCGGACCAGATGCGAGCGGGCTTGGGTCAACTCGCCCTCGCTGGCCTTGGGAAATTTCCGGTACAAGGCATCGGACACCAGCAGGCCAAGTATGGCATCGCCGAGAAATTCGAGGCGCTCGTTGTTCGGCTTGCCGGCACTGCGGTGGCGCAGCGCCTGACGCAGCAGTTCCGGATCGCGGAACCCTGTCAGCAAAGCATCACTCCGCGTCGGCCCGGCCGGTCACGGGAAAGCTGCGCTCGAACTTGGCGACGAAGTCGAGGTTGTACATCAGCGGTTTGCGGACCTCGTAATTCAGATCCAGCACCTTCTTGCCTTCCTTTTCGGTACGCAGCTTGATGTGTTTATCCAGATTGACGCTGTCGACATAACTGATCTGGAAGCGGCGGTAAAGGCTGTCCTTGAGTTGAGGCAATGCCTGCTTGTCGGCACCGGTAGCCTGGGTTACCGCCTTGATGTCGTTGACGGCGCTGTAATATTCGGAATAGACCGGGAAAAGACGCATGAACAGGAATCCGAAGAATCCGACCAGCGCCAGAACGAACAGGAAGCTGAGCAGTGTAATGCCTTTCTGATTGCGTTTCATGATGACCCCCTTAGTCAATTTTGGTGCCGATACGTGACGGTTCGAAACTGTCGGTGCAGAACCAGCCAGAGCAGTTTAACCATATTACCATTGCCTTTCCAACTACGTTCTGTTCCGGCACGAAACCCCATTCACGGCTGTCGGCACTGCGGTCACGGTTGTCACCCATCGCGAAATAGTGCCCCTGGGGAACGACCCAGGTGCCGTTGTTGCGGTAACCGAGCGGGACGCCATCCATTTCCAGCATGGCATGGGACTTCCCGGGCAGACTCTCGCTATAAATGCGGGAGCCGGTCATCTCGCTGGATACGCCCTTGCCGACATACACGCCGGTCTCGGCATAGACGAACGGAATGCCGTTCACCGAAACCCGGTTTTCTTCGACACTGATGGTGTCACCCGGCAGGCCGATGACACGTTTGATGTAATCGGTACCGGCCGCGGGATCATCCTTGCCCAGCTCTTTCGAGCCCGGATAGCGGAAAACGAACACATCACCGCGCTCGGGAGCGCCGACATCTACGATTTTCCTGTTGATGACCGGAAGACGGATGCCGTAGTTGAATTTATTGACCAGAATGAAATCGCCGATGAGAAGATTGGGCATCATCGAACCGGACGGGATGCGGAATGGTTCGGCAATGAAGGAGCGCAACGCCAACACCAGAAAAATCACAGGGAACAGGGATTTGGCATATTCGACCAGAACCGGATCGGCGGCATCGGCATCGGCGGCCAGTCGGCGCTTCTCGAAAACGAATCGGTCAGCAAGCCAGACCAAGCCGGTGAACAGGGCCAGTACGCTGAGTATCAGAGCGAAATCGATTTTCACGGGCTATCCTTATTTGTTGTCGACCGACAGTACGGCCATGAACGCTTCTTGCGGAATTTCGACACGGCCGAACTGCTTCATCCGCTTTTTGCCTTCTTTCTGTTTCTCGAGCAGTTTTTTCTTACGTGTGGCGTCACCGCCGTAACACTTTGCCAAAACGTTTTTGCGCATGGCCTTGACCGTCGAGCGGGAAATGATCTGGGATCCGACCGCCGCCTGAATGGCGACATCGAACATCTGGCGTGGAATCAACTCGCGCATCTTCTCGCAAAGATCGCGGCCACGGCGGTCGGCATGGGCACGGTGCAGGATCATCGACATGGCATCGACGCGGTCGCCGTTGATCAGCACGTCGACGCGGACGAATGGGCCGGCGTCGAAGCGCAGAAAATGATAGTCGAGCGAAGCATAGCCCCGCGATACCGACTTCAGACGATCGAAAAAGTCGGTCACCACCTCCGCCATCGGTAGCTCATAAGTAATCTGGACCTGACTGCCCATGTAATTCATGCCCTGCTGGGATCCACGCTTTTCTTCGCACAGGGTGATGACGTTTCCGACATAGTCGGGCGGCGTCAGGATGGTGGCAAGAATCACCGGCTCGCGGATTTCCTCGATCTTGTTCACCGGCGGCAGTTTGGCCGGATTGTCGAGCGGCAGGATGCTGCCGTCGGTCAGCAAGACTTCGTAAACCACGGTCGGTGCGGTCGAAATCAGGTTAAGGTCGTATTCGCGCTCCAGGCGCTCCTGCACGATTTCCATGTGCAGCATGCCCAGGAATCCGCAACGGAAGCCGAAGCCCATCGCCTCCGAACTCTCCGGCTCGAAATTCAGTGCGGCATCGTTGAGTTTGAGTTTGTCGAGCGCCTCGCGCAGGGCCGGGTAATCCTCGGCATCGACCGGAAACAGGCCGGCGAACACGCGCGACTGCATGGTCTGGAAGCCCGGCAAGGGTTCCGTCGCCGGATTGCCGGCCAAGGTCAGGGTATCGCCAACCGGCGCGCCATGCACATCCTTGATCGAAGCATTCATCCAGCCCACTTCACCGGCCGAGAGCTTACCGAGCACTTTGCGCTTAGGCGTGAACACGCCGACCTCGTCGACCTGATGCACACGGCCGGTCGACATCACCAGGATTTTATCGCCCGGTTTGATTT
>JBEAYK010000090.1:0-5187 GCA_041159305.1 Pseudomonadota bacterium | reverse complement strand
TCTGTGCACCGGTCTGGTAATGCTTGGCGTAATTGCTCAGGATGGCCGGATCGGTCGCCCACATTTCGTTGACCTGCGAGGGGTATTCGACGAAATCGCGCGGTACCGAGGTGCCGGAGAAGCGCGGGTATTTCACGTCCGAGAACATGCCGTGCAGCGCATGGCCGAACTCATGGAACATGGTGGTGACTTCATCGAAGGTCAGCAGCGTCGGCTCGCCTTTCGGCGGCTTCGGAACGTTCAGGTGGTTGGCCACCACCGGCGTATTGCCGGTCAGTCGGTTCTGCGATACATAAGCGTTCATCCAGGCGCCGCCGCGTTTGTTATCGCGCGCATACATGTCGGCGATGAACAGCGCGAGATGCTTGCCGTCGGCATCGAACACTTCGTAGACCGTGGTGTCTTCGTGGTATTTCGGAAGATCATCGCGGCGCTTGAAGGTCAGGCCGTAAAGTTTCTCGGCGGCGTAGAACACGCCGTTTTCAAGAACGTTGGTCATTTCAAAATACGGACGCAGCTGCGATTCATCGAATGCATAGCGGTCCTTTCGGACCTTCTCTGCGTAGTACGACCAGTCCCAGGCAGCCAGCTGGAATTTGCCTTTTTCGGCATCAACCACTTTCTGCATGTCGGCCGCTTCTTTCTTGGCGTTGGCCACAGCCGCAGGCGCCAGACCGAACAGCATCTTGTTGACCGCACCGGTGGTCTTCGCGGTGGCATCCTCCAGCACGTATTCGGCATGGTTGCCATAGCCGAGCAGTTTGGCGCGCTGGGCACGCAGCTTCACGATTTCGGCGAACACGGCACGGTTGTCGAATTCACCGCCCTGGCTGCCACGGGCAATCGACGCTTTCTGGATGCGTTCGCGCAATGCACGGTTGTTGAGTGAATCCAGCGCAGGCTGTCCGGAGGTGTTGAGCAAGGCGATCACGTACTTGCCTTCCATGCCGCGGGCTTTGGCCACGGCTGCGGCGGCCGCGATGTCGGAGTCGGACATGCCGGCGAGATCTTCCTTGCGGTCGACCACAATGGCGGCGGCGTTGACTTCCTTCTGCACATTCTGGCTGAAGGTGGTTTGCAGACCGGCCAGCTTGGCATTGATGTCCTTCAGCGTGGCTTTGTCGGCATCATTGAGCTGTGCACCTTCGCGGACGAAATCGGTGTGGTAGCGCTCGAGCAGGCGCTTGGATTCGGCATCCAGTCCGAGGCTATCGCGCTGGTCATACAGCGCCTTGACGCGGGCATACAGCTTGCCGTTCAGGGTGATGGCATCGGAGTAGGCCGACAGTTTCGGGGCCAGTTCCGCCTGCATCTTGAGCATGTCCGGATTGTTGTTGGTGCCAATCAGGCTGAAAAACACGGTCGATACGCGATCGAGCACCTGTCCGGATTTTTCCATCGCCACGATGGTGTTTTCGAAGGTCGGCTTGGCGGGGTTGTTGGCGATTTTCTCGATATCGGCCGCACCCTCTTTCATGCCGGCTTCAAAGGCCGGTCCATAGGACGCATTGTTGATGCGGTCGAATTGCGGATATTGGAAGGGCAACGGGCTTTTCTGGAAGAACGGATTCATGGCTTGCACGGATTCCTTGGATGCGGCATGGGCCGTTTCGGTCGGAAGACCGAGGCTTGCGGTGGCTAGAGCCAGGGCGATGGCGAGGGTGACGGGGTTTTTCAACATGGGGAAGGACCTTTGGTGGATAACCTCCCGATTTTACGTGAAACCACGTTAAGAAAATGTGCCAGAAGACATATCGCCCGGTTCGGCCTTGGGTTTTGCCCGGATTGCCCCGATAATGAGACCATGACTACCGAAAAAACCCCTGAAAAGGGCTTCGCCTTCCCGGGCGTATTTGAAATCACCGCTCTGGGCAGTGCCGCCGCCCATTTGGAAACGGCCGTTCCGCATGAGCTGGAACAGGCCGGACTGACCGTGCTGCATGAAACCGTGTCCAGCCGGGCTTCCAGTGCCGGCCGGTTCGTATCGGTCAGTCTGCAGTTCAAGGCTGAAACCCGCGCCGACTATGAGGCGGCGCATCATGCTTTGCGGGCCCATCCCGAGATCAAGTGGACGCTGTAAACCCGTCTTGGCGGATCCGCCGGCTCGGGATCCAGCCCTACGCACCGGTCTGGGAGGCCCAGGAGCGGCATACCGCCAAGCGCGGCGATGCCGATGGCCATGATGAGCTCTGGCTGCTCCAGCATGCGCCCGTGTATACCCTCGGTCAGGCCGGCAAACCCGAACATGTCCTGCTGCCGGGCGATATTCCGGTCATCCGGTGCAACCGGGGCGGACAGGTGACCTATCACGGCCCCGGCCAGATCGTGGCCTATCCGTTGGTCAATATCCGCCGTTTGGGCATCGGCGTGCGCGAACTGGTCACCCGTATCGAGCAGGCGCTGATCGACACCCTTGCCCATTGGGATATCGCGGCCGAACGGCGCGCCGGAGCGCCCGGTGTGTATGTCGGCACCGCCAAAATCGCCGCCCTCGGCCTGCGTGTGAAGCATGGTTGCAGTCTGCATGGGCTGGCCTTCAACATTGCCATGGATCTGACGCCGTTCCACGGCATCAACCCCTGCGGTTATGCCGGCTTGGAAGTGACGCAGATGCTAGAATTGAACCCAGCCGTGGGCCTTGATCAGGTCGAGCCCGTACTCGTGGCGCATCTCTCGCAGCAGCTGGGATTGACCCCGGTCTGGACCGATGCGTTGCCGCCGGCATTCCTTTCCGAAACGTGAGTGCGTAATGTCCAAGGATAAAACCATCGCCGTGCAGACCGTCACCAGCCTTGAGGCCGGGGTCAAGCAACTGGGTGAAAGCAAAATCGCACGCAGCCCCGTTAATTTCGCCGAGGCACCGGTGTTGCGCAAACCGAGCTGGATCCGCGTCCGCATTCCCTCCGGCAACGCTGTCGCCAAATTGAAATCGCAGCTGCGCGAGAACCGTCTGGTCACCGTTTGCGAAGAGGCCAGCTGCCCGAACATCCATGAGTGTTTCAGTCACGGCACCGCCACCTTCATGATTCTGGGTGAGGTCTGTACCCGGCGTTGCAGTTTCTGCGACGTCGCCCATGGCCGCCCGAAGCCGCCGGATGCTTCCGAGCCCTTGAATCTGGCCAAAACCATCGCCGACATGAAGCTGCGCTATGTGGTGATCACTTCGGTCGACCGCGATGATCTGCGTGATGGCGGCGCCGAACATTTCACGCGCTGCATCGACGAGGTCCGCCGTTTCAGTCCGGGTATAAAGATCGAAATCCTGACCCCGGACTTCCGCGGCAAGGGCCGTATGGAACGCGCGCTGGAGCTGCTGAATCAATCGCCGCCGGATGTGTTCAACCACAATCTGGAAACCGTGCCCGATCTGTACCCGAATGTACGTCCCGGAGCCGACTACCAGTGGTCCCTGACTCTGCTGAAGCAGTTCAAGGCCGACAATCCGGGGGTACCGACCAAATCCGGCATCATGCTCGGGCTGGGCGAAACCATGGAACAGGTGCAGCAGACGCTCCGCGATCTGCGTGCCCATGATGTCGATATGATCACCGTTGGCCAGTACCTGCAACCGACCCCGCACCACCATCCGGTGATGCGCTACTGGACCCCGGAAGAATTCGCCGAAATCGAAGCTTACGGGAACCAACTGGGCTTCACCCATGTCGCATCAGGACCGATGGTGCGTTCCAGCTACCACGCGGACCGCATGGCCATGGATGCCGGGTTCGTCGAGGCCTGACCCAACCAATGGCCCATGCTTTTTCCGTGCGGAGCGCGCACAATCGCGGTAACTAACGAGGCAACCCATGAAAAAACGGATCGTTCTGGCAATCGCGGCACTGCTGCCTCTAGCCATCGCTTATGCGGCAACTCAGGGCAGCGCCCCGGCCGAGAAAGCGGCATTGGCCCCCACGGAGGCCCAGGCCCAGGCCGGAACACTCATGTATCTGCACCTTTCGGGAAGCGATTTCAGCTACCGTCCGCTGCCGCTCGACGACGCGCTGTCGCGCAAAATGCACGACAAATACCTCGAGTCCCTTGATGGCAACCGGATGTTTTTCCTGTCCAGCGACATCGCCGGGTTCAAAGCGTTTGAAACCAGGCATGACGATGCGGTCAAGGCCAAGGATTTCTCGACACCGTTCACCATCTTCAAGGTCTATCTTGCGCGCGTCGATGAACGCATCGCCTATGCCCGCAATCTGCTGAAAAAGGATTTCGACTTCACCGTGAAGGAGTCCTATCACTACGACCGCGAGGAGGCCCCTTGGGCGGCAGACAACAAGGCGCTTGATGAAATCTGGCGGCAATCGGTCAAGAACGACGTGCTGCGCCTGAAGCTGGCCGGCCGCAGCATGCCAGAAATCCGCACCACGCTCGATAAGCGCTACAGCGATCTTTCGCGTCGCATCCACCAGCTCGATGGTGATGATGTATTCGAGAACTACATGAATGCCTATGGCAACGCGATTGATCCGCACACGGCGTATTTCTCGCCGCGCAGTGCCGAGAACTTCGAAATGACCATGAAACTGTCGCTGGAAGGCGTCGGTGCGGTGCTGCAGCAGCAGGATGGTTTCGTGCTGTTCCGCACCATCATGCCGGGCAGCCCTGCCGAGAAAACCGGAAAGATCAAAGCCGGCGACCGCATTCTGGCGGTCGGCCAGGGTGACAGCGGTCCGATGGTCGATGTGGTGGACTGGTCCATTGATGATGTCGTGGCCAAAGTCCGTGGCGCCAAAGGCACCGTGGTGCGACTGGAAGTGCAGTCCGGCGATGAAGGCGCAGACGGCACCCGCCAGATCGTGCGTGTGGTGCGTGACAAAATCAAACTCGAGGAACAGGCGGCCAGCAAGAAGATCATCGAAAGCGGCGGCAAGCGCATTGGTGTCATCGAGCTGCCGGCGTTCTACCTCGACTTCGAAGCCGCCCGCCGCGGCGACCCCGATGTCCGTTCGGCGACATCCGATGTGCGCAAGCTGTTGACCGAACTCAAGGCCGAGAAAGTCGACGGCGTGGTCGTTGATCTGCGCAGCAATGGCGGCGGTGCCTTGCCGGAAGCCATCGAGCTGACCGGACTGTTCATCGATACCGGTCCGGTCGTGCAGGTGCGTAGCAGTAATGGTGACATCGAAGTCGGCGGCGATACCGAACCCGGCGTTGCCTGGTCCGGCCCGTTGGCGGTTC
>JBEAYK010000089.1:0-5193 GCA_041159305.1 Pseudomonadota bacterium | reverse complement strand
TTATCAAATCGATGGTCTGGAGCTGACCACCATCGAAGATGCCTCGCTGTTCATCGAAAACGCATTGTCTGAGGTCAAGAAGGAAGCGCTGCTCGGCGGTATTTTCTCGATTCTGATCATTTTCTTCTTCCTTCGCGACGGCTGGAGCACCTTTGTCATCAGTCTGTCCTTGCCGATTTCCATCATCACAACCTTTTTCTTCATGGGCCAGCTCGGCCTGAGTCTCAATGTGATGTCCCTGGCCGGGCTGGCGCTGGCCACGGGTATGGTGGTCGATGATTCCATCGTAGTGCTCGAATCCATTGCCAAAGCACGTGAACGCGGGCTTGGCATCCTCGATGCCGCCATCAAGGGTGCCGGCGAAGTCAGCATGGCTGTGGTCGCATCGACATTGACTACTGTGGCGGTGTTTTTCCCTCTTGTATTTGTGGAAGGCGTCGCCGGGCAGCTGTTCAAGGATCAGGCGCTGACAGTGTCCATTGCCTTGATGATTTCGCTAATTGTTTCCTTGACGCTGATTCCGATGCTTTCCTCCTTGAAAGCACATTCGCCGATGGCCTTCCCGGAAGACAATCAATTGCCGTTAACTGTTCGGGAAAAATGGCAACAGTTTCTTGTCAGCCTTAAAGATCTGGCGCGCTACCCGATGCAGCGTCAATGGAAACGCCCCTTGTCATATGCTGCATGGATTGTTTTGATTCCCTTCAAGCTGTTGACGGCTTTGATTTACTCGGTAGCGCTGCTATTCAGTCTGCTCTATCCTTTGGTGGTATACAGCATCACATGGGTAATCGCCGCAATCAGCCGTTTCGGTAAAGGTACCGGAGGCCGATTCATGGTTTGGCTCGGCGGAATCATCATCAAACCTTATGATTATGCTGCCGACTATTATCACCATGTCCTTCCCAAAGCCCTTGAGCGCCCTCAAAAAATCCTAATAGGCGCCGCAGTGGCCTTCATCGCATCGTTGCTGTTAGCAACCACGCTGGGATCAGATCTGATTCCGCAATTGGCTCAAGATCGCTTCGAAATGACCGCCAAGCTTGCCCCTGGAACGCGCCTTGAAGAAACAGATCAATTGGTCAGCGCCATCCAATCCAAACACAAGACCGATACTGACATTCAGGCATTGTATGGCGTCAGTGGCTCCGGAACGCGGCTGGATGCCAACCCGACCGAGTCCGGCGAAAACATCGCCAAGCTCAGCGTGGTTCTTGGCAAGGGCTACAGCCGTGACAGCGAGGCCGCTATCACCGAAAGACTGCGTGAAACCATGCGTGATTATCCGGATGTGCAGGTCAAGTTCGGCCGGCCGGAACTGTTCAGCTTTTCAACCCCGCTGGAAATCGAAATCCGCGGTGCTGATTTGAAATCCCTGGAGCAGTCGGCACGCAAGCTTACCGGCGTGATGCAGAAAGCCGAACATTTCGCTGACGTCAAATCCAGCGTCGAACAGGGCTACCCGGAAATCCAGATCATCTTCGACCAGGAGCGCGCAGCGGCACTCGGACTGACCTCACGACAGATCGCCGATCAGGTGGTCAAGCAGGTGCGTGGCGAAGTGGCCACCCGCTACAGCTTCCGTGACCGAAAAATCGATGTTCTGGTCCGTGCCGAGGAGCAGGCGAGGTCTTCGGTCGATGATATCCGCAACATCATCATCAATCCGGCCGCGCCTCAGCCGGTCACCCTGTCTTCGGTCGCACAGGTGGTTGAAACCATCGGACCAAGCGAAATCAATCGTGTCGACCAGACCCGTGTCGCAATCATTTCGGCCAATCTCCGGGACATCGACCTGGGTACGGCCGTGGCGGAAGTGCGCGACATGGTGGCGGCCGACCCGCTGTCGGCCGATGTCCGAATGGCCTTCGGCGGCCAGAGCGAAGAGCTCGACCGTTCTCGTAACTCGCTATTCTTCGCCTTCGGCCTGGCGATTTTCCTGGTCTATCTGGTGATGGCGTCGCAGTTCGAATCCTTGCTGCATCCCTTTGTCATTTTGTTCTCGATTCCGCTGGCAATGGTCGGTGCCGTATTGGCGCTCTGGCTGAGCGGATCGCCGATATCGGTGGTGGTCTTCATCGGCTTGATCCTACTGGTCGGCATCGTGGTCAAGAACGCCATCGTGCTGATCGACAAGGTCAATCAGTTGCGTGAGGAGGGCGTAGCCAAGCGCGAAGCCATTTGCCAAGGTGCGGAATCACGCCTGCGTCCGATCATCATGACGACCCTGACCACCCTGTTCGGATTCGCGCCGCTGGCCTTCTTCGGCGGCGAGGGCGCCGAGGTCCGTGCACCGATGGCATTGACCGTCATCGGTGGTCTGACGGTTTCGACCTTGCTGACGCTAGTCGTCATTCCCATCGTCTATGATCTGCTCGACCGGCGTCCGGACAGCTATTACAAAGCGCGCGGTGCGCTCCATCATGACGCCCTCGAAGGCGGGAGCATCCGGTGAAAAGTCTCGCCGAACTGAGTCTGCGCCGGCCGGTCACGGCGGTCATGTGTTTTATTTCGCTGGTCGTGGTCGGCCTTTTGGCGGCGGTCCGTCTGCCGCTTGAACAGTTCCCTGACGTCAATGTGCCCTTCGTCTTCGTCAGCGTTCCCTATCCGGGATCCACCCCGCAGGAAGTCGAGCGCCAGATTACCCGGCCGGTAGAGGAGGCGCTCTCGACCTTGCCCGGCATTTCGATGATGAATTCGACGTCGCGTTCGGACAATGCCGGCATCTTCCTGATGTTCTCGGATTGGAACCGCGACATCGCCATCACCGCCAGCGAGGCCCGTGACCGCATTGATGCCATCCGGTCCGAGCTTCCGGAAGACGTCCAGCGCTATTTCGTCCAGAAGTTTTCCCCCAATGACGAGCCGCTGATGCGCGTCCGGTTCGCTTCCGACCGTGACCTGAAAAACAGCTATACGCTGATTCAGCATGCCATTCAAAAGCGCCTTGAGCGGATTCCCGGCGTCGCCAGGGTGGACATCACCGGCGCCCCGCCGCCTGAAGTGGAGATCGCGATCGATCCAGTCCGTTTGGCCAGCCATAATGTCGGCCTGAACGAACTTTCGGCCAAGCTGCAATCGGTCAATTTCTCGGTATCCGCCGGTGACATCAATGACCGCGATCGCAGGATCCGTGTCCAGCCCGTCGGCGAAATCAAGACGGTTGAAGAACTGCGCAGTCTGCCGCTGAACGATAAAGGGCTCAGACTCGGCGACATCGCCGATGTGCGCTTCAAGCTGCAACGCCAGGATTTCGGGCGTCGCCTTGACGGCCGCCCGGCGGTCGGCGTCGATATCCTGCGCGAGCAGAATGCCAATCTGGTCAATGTCGCCGAAGCCATCCACGCCGAGATCGAGAAAATCAAGGAAGACCCGGAACTCGCCGGCATCAAGTTCATCATCGTCAGCGACGCCGCCGAAAGCGTGAAGAGTTCCATCGCCGAACTCATCGAAGCCGGCGTCGTCGGTTCGCTGCTTTCCATCATCGTGCTTTTCTATTTCTTGCGGCACTGGCCTTCCACCCTGATGGTCAGCCTCGCGATACCGATTTGCATCGTCATCACCCTCGGGGTCATGTACTTCACCGGCATGACCTTGAATGTGCTCTCGATGATGGGGCTGCTGCTCGGCATCGGGATGCTGGTCGACAATGCCGTGGTAGTGGTGGAAAGCATCTACCAGTACCGGGAAAAATATCCGGACAATCCGATGATGTGCGCCATCGAGGGCACCAAATCGGTGCAGTTGGCGATTTCCTGCGGCACCCTGACTTCGATTATCGTTTTCCTGCCGAACCTGTTCGGGGACAAGAACTTCATATCAATATATCTGTCGCAGGTCGCATTGACTATTACTATTGCCCTTCTGGCTTCATGGTTGGTGGCGGTCAGTCTGATTCCGATGATTTCGGCGCGCCTCAAAACGCCTCCGGCCATCACACAGGCCCATGGCTTCGTACCGGCATTGACCCGCCGTTACGGGTCATTCCTGGCCTGGACACTGTCGAACCGCAGACTCTCGCTACTCGGCATCCTGTTCATCATCATGGTCAGCATGGTGCCGTTCAAATTCACCAAGTTCGACATGAACTCGAATGAGGTCGGCCGCGAGCTGTCCATGTATTTCAAATGGAATGGCGCCTATTCGCTCGAACAGATGTCGAACGAAGTCGCCAAGGTCGAGGAGTTCATGAATGAGAATCGTGAGCGCTACCAGATCAAGCAGGTCTATGTTTTCTTCAGTGAACAGGGCTGGGGTGGTATGAACCTGACCCTGCGCGATGATCTGCGATCCTGCGGCAGCTTCGTGTCCAGAAGCATCCGTCTGGTGAACCGCGATTATCTCTGTGCCATGTCTTCGGAACAGGTTCAGGAAATGATCCGGTCTGAAATTCCGAAATTTGCCCGTGCCGAGGTCGGCTTTCAGGGCGGCGGCCCCGGTGGTGGTGGCGGTGGCGGCGGTGGCCAGGATAACAGCGTCGAGATTTTCCTGAGCGGTGATTCGACCGAAATGCTGAAACAGATCGGCACTGAGATGATTCCGGTTTTGGCCAAGCAACCGGAACTCCGTGATGTCAGGCTCAATACCGGCGATGAAAACAGTGAAATCCGCGTCAGTGTCGACCGCGAACGCGCAGGAGCGCTCGGTTTCAGCGCCCAGGATGTGGCCCAGTACATCAGCATCGCCCTGCGCGGCACCACATTGCGCGAGTTCCGCAAGGATGACCAGGAAATTCCGATGTGGGTGCGTTTCGCCGGCGCGGAACAGTTCAAGGTCGAGGAGCTTTCAGGTCTGACCCTGCGCCGTCCGGACGGTACCACGGTTCCACTCATGTCGGTCATCAATGTTGAAGTCCGAAAAGGCGATAGCGAGATCTACCGCCAGGATCGCCTGACTTCGCTGTCCATCAAGGCCAATAAAGCCGACAATGTGACCACCGAAGAAGCCATGGCGGCATTCAAGAAAGTGCTCAGCAATCTGCCGCCGGGCTATTCTTGGAGCCAGAGCCAGGGCGGCTTCAACGGCGGCGATGCCGCCGGTCAGATGGGAATAAACACGCTCATCGCGCTGTTGATGATCCTCATCGTCATGGCTGCCCTGTTCGAGTCCTTGCTGATGCCGCTGGCGATTTTGACCAGCATCCTGTTTTCGGCGCTCGGCGTATTCTGGCTGTTTGCTTTGACCGGAACCACG
>JBEAYK010000088.1:0-5202 GCA_041159305.1 Pseudomonadota bacterium | reverse complement strand
GGATGCCAGTCGCCAGAAAGGGCTCGATCCGATGGATAAATCCGAGCGGGTTTATCATTTTCAGAAAAACACCGTAAAGGCGCTTGCCGAAATACTGTCGGCCGCTGGGCTCAGCCACCCCGAGGAACTTGGTCCGGAACATATCATCCGACGCATCGATGCCAGTACCTTGCTGCCGCTATCGAAGGTCTATCCCCAGGTCCGGCCCGGAGAGCTGCTGACCGGAGCGCCGGAGCATCCGAGTCTGCGCGAGTATTGGCAGGGCGCACGTTCGGATTCCTTCGCCCCGCCAGCGGGTCTGCTGAACGCACGCCGGAGCAAGCTGCAGTAATCGGCTTGCCTGCACCACGGCTTTCCCGTAAAATAGTGGTTCTTGGGCGATTAGCTCAGTGGTAGAGCATTGCCTTCACACGGCAAGGGTCGCAGGTTCGAACCCTGCATCGCCCACCAAGACAAAGCCCCGCAGATGCGGGGCTTTTTATTGTCGGTCGATCGGCAATCCGAATTTCCACATGGAACTGAGCTGCTCGGCCTCGGCAATCTCGTCAGCATTCATGGTCTTGGCCAGTAAATCACGGGGTTTACTTGCGGGATAGTGCCCGTTCATGATGGCGACGTTGTACCAGGCGTAAGCCAGAATCACATCGCGCTTGAGGCCTTCGCCTTTGGCGTACATCTGCGCCAGTTCGAACTGCGCAGCCATTTGGCCTTGTTGGGCCGACTTGGTGAACCACTGCGCCGATTCGGACAGGCTGCGTGGCACGCCATCGCCTTTTTTCAGTTTCATGCCCAGATCATACTGACTGTCCTTGTCGCCCTGTTCGGCGCCCATTCGGTACCAGCGCAAAGCTTCCTGCTTGCTTTCCTTCACGCCCTGGCCGGAGGCATACATGAAGCCCAGTGTGCTTTGTGAATAGGCGTTTCCGTTTTCCGCAGCTTTCTGGAACCACTTCGCAGCTAGCCCGTAATCCTGAGCGGTATCGCGACCTCGGTAATATTTGATGGCAAGAAACATCTGCGAATTGGTATGGCCCTGTTCGGCGGCGCGTGTATACCAATCAATGGCTGCCTTTGGATCGCGTGGTGCCTTCTCGCCAGTATCAAACAGCAAGGCCAATTTGTATTGTGAGATGAGATGCCCCTGTTCGGCCGCTTTCTGATACCACTCCATGGCTTCAGGAACGTTTTCCGGCACACCCTTGCCGCCATAGTACAGTTGACCCACTTGATACTGGGCTTCGGCATCGCCGGCCGTTGCCTTGGCGGTATAGGCGACCATCAGCTTTTTGTAGAGTTTCGCTGCCTCGCCGGCATTCTTGCGGACACCAATGCCGTATTCATACATGTAGGCCAGTTGCGCCATGGCGGGCGCATGGTCTTTTTTGGCAAGCGGTACGAGCTGCTTGTAGGCGCCGGAATAATCCTGCTGCTGGTAGGCCAGCATGGCCTTGTTGAAGCCATGGTCGGCCTGCAGTGGGGATTTACTCTGGGCCGATGCCTGCGTGGGCAGTGTGAGCGCCATGAATAAGGCGATCAACGCCCAGGATGGTTTGCCATTCATCCGGATATTTTATGGAAAATGCTCAGCGCTGGTGTAAATTTTCTGTTGCCGGGTTCCCGCCTATCCACGTGTTGATGACACCGATACGGTCATCCACCAGCACCAGATCAGCTTGGTAACCGGGCGCAATCGAACCCAGTTTGTCGCCCAAACCAAGAAAATGCGCCGGATGTGAACTGGCCATGTTGGCGGCTTGGGCCAGGCTGACCCCAAGCAGATCCACAGCGTTACGGACCGCGCTGGCCATATCCAAGGCCGAGCCGGACAGAACGCCGTTATCATCGACGCAGCGTCCGTTTTCAACAAAGACGGTTTTCCCCTGCAATTGGAATTTGGTCGCACCGGTGCCCAGATTGGGCATGGCGTCGGTGACCAGCATGAACCGGTCCAGGGGCTTGCAGCGCAGTGCGATGCGCAATGTGATCGGATCGACATGAAAGCCGTCGACGATGATGCCGCACCAGCTCTGGGCATCGTATAGCGCGGCGCCGACGGCACCCGGTTCCCGGTTGGTCAGCGGCGACATGGCATTGAACAGGTGGGTAAAGCCGCTCAATCCGGCCGCCAATGCCGTCTGCATTTCCGCGCAGCTGGCATTGGTGTGGCCTGCGGAAACGATGATGCCGCGCCGGACAAGCTCACGGATCAGCGCGGTACTGTTGCGTTCCGGTGCCAGGGTGATCAGGGTTTTCCCGTGCTCCAGACTGCAGAGCAGCGCCAGATCGCTGGGGTCGAGCACACGGAATTTATCCTGATCGTGCGTGCCTTTGCGCTCGATGTTGATGAACGGCCCTTCGATATGCAGTCCGAGGATGCCGGGCACGCCTTCCTGCAACGCTGCGTCGGCAGCTGCGATGGCGCAGGCGATGACATCCTGGTCATCACTGATCAGCGTAGGCAGCAAGCCCGTGGTGCCGAAACGGCGGTGCGCATTGGCAATGGCTTTGATGCCGTCAACAGTCGGTGCATCGTTGAACAGCACGCCGCCGCCGCCATTGACCTGCACATCGATGAAACCCGGAAGCAGGGTGTGGCCTTTGCAGTCATAGGTCTCGATGCCGGTGAGCTGAGGGTCATCCGTGGAAACCAAAGCGGAAATCAATCCATCCGCAATGACCAGCGCAAGCCCTTCATGGAAATCGGTACCGATCAGGATGCGCGCATTGGTGAGGGCATGGCGCATCAGACGGTTTCCGTCACTTTGCGCAGGTGGGCGGGCTGGTCTGGGTTCAAACCGCGAGAAACAGCCAGAGAATTCACCATCTTGTAGAAACTTTGGATCATCAGCAACGGTTCAATGACCGGATGGCAGGTCATGGTGGGCAGGGTGTATGTTCCAGGCACTGCTGCGCCGGCAAGCCATACCGGCACGCCGCGGTCGGCAAGGTCGCGGGCTACGTTGCATAAACCGTCGCGGGTTTCGTCGTTCTGTGCCAGCATCATTGCGGGAAAGTCAGCGCCTAGCAGCGCCTGAGGACCGTGTTGGACTTCTGCGCTGCTGAATCCTTCGGCATGCAGACCGCTGGTTTCCTTGCACTTCAAAGCGGCTTCCAGGGCGATGCCCAGTCCGATGCCACGTGCCATCACAAACAGGTGTTCGGCATCCCGCAATTGTTTCGCGGCTTCTGACCAATCCAGTTCCCAGGAGCGCTCGAGCAGCACAGGCGCATCTGCCAGAGCGGACAGTAATTCGGCATCCTCCGTCCAGGCCGCAACCAGGTGAACCAGGGCGGCAAGCGAGGCGATGAAAGACTTGGTGGCGGCGACGCTGCGTTCCGGTCCGGCACACAAGGGAAGGCAGAAATCCGCCATTTGCGCCAGAGGCGAGTCCTCGGCGTTGACCAGAGCCACCAGCACGGCGCCGGCTTCTTTCGCGGCGTGTGCCGTCGCCAGCAGATCCGGGCTTTTGCCGGATTGGGATATCGTCAGAAACAGGCAGCCGTTGAGGTTCTGCCTTGCGAAATACACCGAGCTGATCGATGGCGCGGCGGAGGAGGTCAGCGTACCGGCCCGGGTTTCAATCAGGTACTTCGCAAAGGTGGCGGCATGATCCGAACTGCCTCTGGCGCAGGTGATCACCGCCCGCGGCTTGAGCTTCCTCAGCTCGGTGGCTAGGCGCTGCATGGTGCCATGATTGCGCACGAACTGACGGGTCAGGACGGCAGCGGACTCCTGCGCTTCGCTGTACATCAAGGTCGATGACGGGTTCTGTGCTGTCATTGGCACGGGTGATCCTTAAGGTTAAGTCAGATATCGCTGAGTTCAGCGATGAAATCGTAGGTGTCGCCGCGGAAAAACGATTGGCAGAATTCAACGGCGCGTCCGTCTTTCAAAAAGCCGATGCGTTCGACCAGAAGTCCGGCATCGCCTGCTTTGGCGTTCAGCAGATTGGCTTTCTTCTCATCCAGAAGCAGGGCGCGGAGGCGCTGCAAGGCACGCACCGGGCGATATCCGGACTGGCCGAGTGTTTCATACAGAGAGCTTTCCACGGAATCCAGGGACGGCAGGAATTCCGCCACGATGGTGGCGTATTCCACCAGCATCGGCTGGTTGTCGGCATAGCGCAGCCGGTGGAAACGGAAAACCGGCGTTCCCGGGCTCAGATTCAACGCCAAGGCTTCGTCGGGGGAGACCAGGCCCTGGGTTTTGCTGATCCACGAACTGCTGGGTGTCCGGCCTCGGGCGCGCATGTCCTCGGAAAAAGAGCTGATTTTCGCGAAGTTCTTTTCAATCCGCGGACGCACGAACGTGCCGGAGCCTTGCCGGGAGAACAGCAGTCCTTCCTGGATCAGCCCTTCAATCGCCTTGCGTACTGTGATGCGGGATACGCCCAGTTCTTCGGCGATTTGCCGCTCGGGCGGAAGGGCCTCATTGGATTGGTACGTGCCGCTGTCAACCGATCGGCGCAAGGCCTGCTGTACCTGCAGGTAGAGCGGCTGTTTGTTACTGCTATCCAAGGGCTGGAGGCTGTGTGTTTTCGGAGGCATCGTCTGGTTTTGTGGTGATTATGTGCGCAAAGTCATAAAAGTGATTGGCAAGCCCCAATAGGTATACCACATAAATACCAATTAAGTACCAAAAATGCTAATAGTCTATCAAGCAACTATTAAATATTTTAAGTAATTACACTAATAGTCACAAATAAACATATTAAATCATGTAGATAGATAATTAAATACCATCCAATCATTGGTATTGTATTGGGCTTGTTTATCGTGTAGCTTGTGTTTGTTGCAGAGTATCGTAACCGGGGAATACGGTAGGCAAACTGATTTTTACCTTGTTCAACCAAGCACACAAACAAATCAACCAAAGGCTTCGGCCGGCGAACAGAGAGAGAAAAAACATGAAGTTACGTAAAACACCCATCGCTTCTGCTGTAGCCATCGTGCTGATGAGCGCGGCTTTGAATGTGCAGGCCCAGGATGCAGATCCGAAAGAGCTTGATGCCGTGCAGGTCAAAGGCATCCGCGGCGCCATTGAAAAATCACTGGATACCAAACGCGAAGAAGATACCCGCGTCGAGGTCATCACGTCCGAAGACATCGGCAAGATGCCGGACAAAAACGTCGCCGACTCGCTGCAGCGCGTGGCCGGTGTCAACATCAGCGCCGCCAGCGCCAACGAAGGCGCCTTTGACG
>JBEAYK010000007.1:0-16041 GCA_041159305.1 Pseudomonadota bacterium | reverse complement strand
ACTGTGCCGGCATCATCGGTGCCGGCCGTGTCCTGGGCCGCGACGCCTGCATGCCGCTGGCACAGTTTGCCACCACCATCCGGGTCAATCTGATCGGCAGTTTCAATGTCGCCAAGGCCGCGGCCGATGTCATGCAGCATAACGCTCCGGGCGAAGACGGCGAGCGCGGGGTCATCATCAATACCGCCTCGGTCGCTGCATACGACGGCCAGATCGGCCAAGCGGCCTATTCGGCCTCCAAGGGCGGCGTGGTCGGCATGACCTTGCCAATGGCCCGCGAACTGGCCCGCTTCGGCATCCGCGTGATGACTATCGCACCCGGCATTTTCTGGACGCCGATGGTGGACGGCATGCCGCCGGCCGTGCAGGAATCGCTGTCGGCATCGATTCCCTTCCCCGCCCGCCTCGGCAAGCCGGAGGAGTTCGCCGCGACCGCCGCATTTATTCTGCAAAACCGCTACCTCAATGGCGAAACCATCCGCCTTGACGGCTCGGTCCGTCTTGCCGCCAAATAAAACCAACCGGAATTTCCCATGAAAGCTTGCGATGTCAAAAAAGGCAATGTCGTCGAATACAACAACACCGTGTACCAGATCCGCGACATCGAGCGCTCCGCGCCGCAGGGCCGCGGCGGCAACGTCACCTTCCGCTTCACCATGTATTCGGTACCGGCCGGCAACAAATACGATCTCAGTCTGCGCGCCGACGATGACCTGAAAGAGCTGGACCTGGTCCGTCGTGAAGCCAGTTTTTCATACATGGACGGCGACGCCTTCGTCTTTCTCGACAGCGAGGACTTCACCCCCTACCAGTTGGATGCCAACATCATCGGCGACATGGCCGGCTACATCACGGAAGGTCTTGAGGGCGTCTATGTGCAGCTGATCGATGATGCGCCGGTTGCCATCCAAATGCCGCCGAGCGTGGTATTAGAAGTAATCGACACGCCACCCGAACTCAAGGGCGGTACCGCCACCAAACGCCCGAAACCTGCCAAGCTCAGCACCGGCATTGAAATCCAGGTGCCCGAATACATCAGTAACGGCGAGAAGATCCTGGTGTCCACGGTCACTGGCGAATTTGGTGGACGCGCCTGATGCTTCACGGCCATGGTGTCCGTCTCGAGCCGTTGGCCATTGCCCATGCCCCGGAGCTTCTGGCAGCCAGCTGTGATGGTGACATCTGGCAGTTGCTCTACACTTCGGCACCCGGCCCGGATTTGGATTCCGTACACCGCTACATCGAAACCGCACTGGCCGGCCAAAAACACGGAGAATGCCGCCCGTTCGCGGTGCGCGACTCGCACGGGCGGATTTTGGGTTCGACACGGTTTTATGACATCGACGCCGCCACACCGACCTTGGCCATCGGGTACACCTGGTATGCCGCCAGCGCGCAACGTACCCATGTCAATTCGGCCTGCAAACGCCTGCTACTGGCCGAAGCGTTTGAACGCCTTTCGGTATCCGCGGTGTACTTCCATACCAGCCATTTGAATCTGCGCTCGCAGGCCGCCATCGAGCGTCTTGGCGCCCATCGGGACGGTATCCTTCGCCAGCATATGCGGCACAAGGATGGCAGTCTTCGGGATACCTACACCTATTCGATTCTCGATCACGAATGGCCCGCAATCCGTCAGCGTCTGGATGAGCGACTGCAATCCGGTTGAATCAACTCCGTTGCAGCCATCGCTGCGCCATGCGCCGGATGGATTCATCCAACTCGTCATTCTGCGCAAGTTGATGGACGTCGAACCAACGCAGTTGCCAAGACTCGGTATTGCCGGAAAACTCCTGAGATCCTGTGGCCCGAACCACGAAACGGACATCATAATGCCAATGCTCCGGCTCAGTGCCTCGGGCCGGGATTCGGTGCTTATCCAGATCAAAAATGGCCGGCTCCACGTGTAGGTTGGGCAATCCGGTTTCCTCCATGGCTTCGCGCAGGGCAACGGCGGCCAGATCCCAGTCCCCATCCGCATGTCCCCCAGGCTGCAGCCAACGGTCCAGCTTGCGATGATGCATCAATAGTGCTTTTCGCCCATCGGCGGAAACCACCCAGGCTGAACCGGTCAAATGACCCTCAAGTCGGTCGCGCTGACAGGCGGTCTCATCTGAGGCAACCAGGCCCGTAAACTCCCGGAGGCGCTCTATATCGGCTTGCCCGGAAACCGGATAGTTCGCCAGTAATTCCAGCAAGTTGTGTCGAATATCTGTCATGGTGGTGAATATTTCCCCGAATCGACCGGAAAGGGCTTTACCCCTGCGTTCATCTAGCTTATGGTAAACGGGTTCGCCCGGATTGCCCGGGTCGTTCATTTTTCAAAATAAAAACCTACTTAGAGGGCAGATTAATGGCCAATACTCCATCAAGCGGACTTCTTTCGCGCATGCTCATGCGTAAAAGCGTTGAACAAGTCCAAAGGGAAAGCGAAACCAGTGCGCTGAAACGCACATTGGGCAAGTGGAATCTCGTTTTCCTTGGCGTCGGCTGCATCATCGGCGCCGGCATCTTCGTCAGAACCGGCAACGCGGCGGCTTTACATGCCGGTCCGGCCGTTTTATTGTCATTCCTGGTCGCCGGCGTGGTTTGCGCGTTGGCCGGCCTGTGTTACGCGGAATTGTCTTCAACCCTGCCCGTTTCCGGCTCGGCCTACACCTATAGCTATACCACGGTCGGTGAATTCGCCGCCTGGATCATGGGTGGCCTGCTGCTACTCGAGTATGGTCTGGCCGCTTCGGTGGTCGCTGTCGGCTGGTCAGGTTATGTGGTCAGCCTATTGGGCGATTACGGCCTGGTAATCCCTCCGGAATTGACCGGGCCTTACGGCCATACCCTGATGCGTGACGGTGCTGCCGTGATTGGCGCCGACGGTCAGGCCGTTACGACCCTGTTCAATCTGCCGGCCTTCCTGATCTGCGTGGCCTTGGCCAGCCTGTTGATCATCGGCGTGTCGGAAAGCGCCAAAGTCAACAACGTCATCGTCGCCATCAAGGCCACCGTGATTATCGCCTTCATCATCATCGTCGGCTGGTTCGTGATTCAGCACTTCGATACCCTGAAAGGCAACTGGGACCCGTTCATTCCCGAAGCGACCGGCAAAGAAGGCGAATTCGGTTGGGGCGGAATTTTCCGCGCCGCATCGATTGTATTCTTTGCATACATCGGCTTTGAAGCCGTCTCTACAGCAGGACAGGAAGCCAAAGACCCGAAACGCGACATGCCGTTCGGCATCATCGGATCCCTGTTGATCTGTACCGTACTTTACATCCTGGTCTCGATCGTGATGACCCTGATGGTCAATTACAAAATGTTGAACGTTCCCGATCCGGTTGCCGTTGCAGTGGATGCCATGGGTCCGGCCTGGGGCTGGTTTGCAAAAACCATCAAGATCGGTGCCATTATCGGTCTGACTTCGGTGATTCTGGTTCTGATGTACGGCCAAACCCGTATTTTCTACACCATGGCCCGTGATGGCCTGTTGCCACGCGTTTTCGCCAAAGTCCATCCGAAATTCCAGACCCCATGGGTCAACACCATTCTGGTTGGTCTGCTGACCGCTTCTTCGGCGGCTTTCTTCGACATCAACACCCTCGGCGATATGACCTCGGTCGGCACCTTGGCGGCATTCGGAATCGTCTGCCTGTCGGTAATCTGGCTGCGCACCACGCATCCGGAAATTCCACGCGGCTTCAAGGTTCCGCTGTATCCGGTTCTGCCGGCATTTGGCATCATCTCTTGCTTTGCCTTGATCTTCACCGTGGAAAACCGCGTTCTGGTGTTCTTCGGCTGGTATGTGCTTGCTGCGGTGATTCTGTATTTCGTTTACGGCATGCGCAATTCGCAACTCCAGAAAGGCCTGCAGCAACACGGTTAAGCCTGATATTGCCTCTGTGAAAACGGCGCCCAAGGGCGCCGTTTTTTATTCCGGATCGGACACTGAATCATCCGGAAGCTCAGGCAAATCATCTTCGGTCAGCGCGAAGGGGACTGACTTGGTGGTTTTGGCACCCAATGCCTTGAGCTGTTCAGTCTGCCGGACCAGATTGCCTTTACCTGAAGACAGGCGCTTGAGTGCGGAATCCTGCGCCTCATTGGCCGCCATCAGCGCCTTGCTGACTTTTGCCATATCCGCGCTAAACGCCACGAATTGATCATAGAGTTTACCGGCCTGATCCGCGATCTTCATGGCGTTGATGCTGCGCTTGTCGAGCTTCTGCAGATGCGCCACGGTACGGCAGGTAGCCAGCAACGTACTCGGAGCAGCCAAGACGATGTTCTTGTCGAGGGCATAGGTATAGAGCGCATCATCCAATCGCAGGGCATCGATGAACGCCGACTCGACTGGTATGAAAATCAGCACGAAATCAAGATTGCGCTTCCCGGGAAGCTCTTCATAGGCTTTCGCGGACAGGCCGTCAATATGGTTTTTCAAGGAGCGCACATGCTCTTTCAGAGCGGCATCGCGTTCGAGGGTAGTTTCTGAATTGATGTAACGGTCGTATGCGACCAGCGAAACCTTAGAATCGACAATGATGGCTTTGTTTTCCGGAAGGAAAATCACGCAGTCGGGTTGCTTGCGTGCGTTCTGATCATCCACATAGGAAAACTGCGCGTGGTAATCACGCCCCTCGGTGAGACCGGACGCATCAAGAATACGGCCTAAAATCTGTTCGCCCCAGCCGCCCTGGGTCTTGTTATCGCCTTTGAGTGCACGGGTGAGATTTGTTGCCTCCTCGGCCATGCGCAGATTGAGTTCTTTTAGAGTGTGGATGCCTTGGTTGGTTTGATGCACGGTATTCCTGAATTCACCAATTTGGGCTTTGAGCGGATCAAGCATAGCCTCAAGGTGTTCTTTGCTTTGGCTCTTGAAAGTGGTCGATTTTTCTTCGAAAATCCGGTTGGCCAGATTCTCGAAGTTTTCTTTCAACCGGTTTTCGGCCGAAATGAGCTGAGTCAGCTGTTCGCTGGCGGCCGCCTCACGTGCGGCAGCACCGGACTCCAAGGCAGCATACTTCTCGCGAACAATCGCCAGCTCAGCGGTCTGCCCGGCAAGCCTACGATTCTCCTCGTTCAGATACTCCAATTGCACGGCCAAGGCTGCTTTCTTCATCATGACGACAAGCGCGGCTACGACTGCAATGATGAACAGCAACAACAGGATAAAATGTATGGAATCAAAGGACATAAAAAAGCCAAGCTCTAGGGGAACTTGGCTATCTTACGACATGGTGGTCTCGTATTCCGAGACCACCTTATATTGACAGGGTATTAGGCTTTCTTGGCCCAGGCCGAGCACCAGCCGGCAGGAGCGACCGCAAATCCCGGAAAAATGCTACAACCCTTGGTGGCAGGCAGAAACAAAGAGCAGTTGGCACAGTTACTGCCTGGTTTCACACCTACCCCTTTCTTGGCGTCGGCAACATATTTCAAGGCGACGGCCTGCGGATTGGTGGCCGGCAGCGGTTTCAGGGCCTGAGCAGAAGCCGTGGCGGAAAGCATGGCACCGGCGAACGGCAAAGCTGCAACCGAAACCAAGCCACGGATCAGGAATTGACGGCGGTTGTTTTCTTGGGATTTCATGGTAACGCTCCTATAATCATGAGAAAATGGACTTGAAGTGATAATACGCCCCCGAACTGTATGCTGACTTAATTTAAGTCAAAGATTTGGCAATTTTTTGTTTTAATTTCAATCAATTGAGAATGACTCTTATTCATGAATCTCCGTGACACCAACCTTGAACTCGAACGACTCATCGCGTGCACGGCCAAATTGGCTGCAGCCGGTTTGACGCCGGCGACCAGCAGTAATTTCTCCATCCGGGCGGATGCACACTCCTGCCTGATCACGGTAAGTGGACGCGACAAAGGCCGTTTGGCTGCCGATGACTTCATGCGCGTAGACATCCTTGGCAATGCATTGGATCCAGACCGGACCGCGTCCGCGGAAACCCTGCTGCATACTCAGATTTATCGAGAACGGTCTGATGCCGGCGCCGTATTGCATACGCACTCCTTGGCGCAAACCTTGCTCTCCATGCGCCACGCACAGGATGGCTTCATCGAAATCAAAAACTATGAATTGCTGAAGGCATTCCACGGCATCAAAACACACGACACCGCAATCCGCATTCCGATTATCGCCAATTCCCAGGACATGTCCGCGCTGTGTGCCGCTATCGCACCCGCTTTCGCGGAACAGGCATTCTGGGGCTATCTGATTGCCGGCCATGGCCTTTACACCTGGGGCCGGGATGTCGAAGAAGCGCACAGACATCTGGATGCCTTTGAATTTCTTTTAACCGCCGAAATGACCAAACTGGGGTTCCGTGCATGAGCCGTTTACGTGTTTTTTCCGATTCCGCCCCTGATACCGTCCTGTTCGAAAGCGACGATGCCGCCGTCATTGCCGCGCAGCTGGCACCGCTGGGTGTCGGTTTCGAGCGCTGGCCGATTCGGCCGATTGCCGACGATGCCAGCAATGAATCGATTCTCGCATCCTACAAGCCCGAGATCGACCAGCTGGTGGCGGAAAACGGTTTCTGTGCCGTCGATGTGGTCAGCATCAACCCGGACCATCCGGACCGGGAGGCCATGCGTGCGAAGTTCCTGAGCGAACACAGCCACAAAGAGGACGAAGTGCGTTTCTTTGTGCGTGGCAGCGGCCTTTTCACCTTGCATAGCGAGGAGCGGGTCTACGAGGTGCTTTGCCAGGCACAGGATTTGATCCGTGTTCCGGATGGCACCAAGCATTGGTTCGACATGGGGCCTGCACCCCGCTTCACCGCCATCCGCTTTTTTACCGAGGCCGATGGCTGGGTCGGATATTTCACTGAATCCGGACTTGCCGAACGCTTTCCACGCTATGAAGGCCATGCATGAACGCGGTCAAAGCCATCGTTACCGACATCGAAGGCACGACCAGTTCCATCGCATTCGTTCGGGACGTACTGTTTCCATATGCACGCGCCGCCTTGCCCCGATTCATGCAGGAAAAACATGGGCGGTCGGATGTCACCCATTGGATTAAAACTGTTGCCGAAGAAAACGGCCTTGCCGCTGAAGATCTCGATGGTGTCATCGAAATCCTCCTGCAATGGATCGATCAGGACCGGAAGCACACCGCACTGAAAGCGCTACAAGGCATGATCTGGGTGGATGGCTACGCCAATGCGACCTACAAGGCACCGGTCTACCCGGATGCTGATGCCGCTCTGCGCCGCTGGCATGCCGCGGGAATTCCGCTTTACGTCTATAGCTCCGGCTCGGTACCCGCCCAGAAACTATTCTTCGCATACACCGACCATGGCGATTTGTGCCCGCTATTTTCGGACCACTACGATACCGAAATCGGGGGCAAGCGCGAGGCTGGAAGCTACGTCCGCATCGCCGGCAGCATCGGTATTGCTCCGGAAAATATTTTATTCCTTTCCGACATCGTTGAAGAACTGGATGCCGCGCGCGATGCTGGCTGGCAGACGGCACTGATTGACCGCCGCGAGGATTACCCGCAGGCCCGTACCGGCGATGCCGCCCACGGACACCTTCGATTCGAACGATTCAGTGATATCGACGCGCTTTAAGGGCTGACGGCTTCCAGCCGGTAAACGGTATCCTCCGACACCTCGCCCAGCCACGCATCGATGGCCCGGACGCGGATGCGGTGTTCACCCGGAGACAGATCGGTAGGAAGCGAAAAACGCCAGAGATGGCTCGATATCGTGGCCTCGGGCGTCCGGTCATAAGCCGTCAAGGCCGGCGAGGCATCATCCTGCAAATTCAGTGCCAGCACCCGCGGATCGGCCCGGCTAACCCGTTGCATCGGCTGCCAAGGGCCATCGTCGATACGGACGTCCACGCGGGTGTCAGGCCGCGCCATGAACACGTTGGCGTAGAGACCGACACCGGGATAGGCGCCGTGCCTCAGTACCTGCGGAACATGCAGGGCCATGGCGGCATTAGGGCGATTGCGCGCATTGAACCACTGCAGACGGTAATCCCGGGGTGAGATATGCAGACGGGCATAACCGTTCGGCGTTCCATCGCTCATGGTGGCATCGGGCAAACCGTCCTTATCCTTCACACCGGCCCAATAGCCGCCGCAGCTTGCGCCGGCATTGTATTCGAACAGCCGTCCGACGCCATGCCAGTCGCTGTCTGGGCCATGCTGTACGATATTCTGCGCATGCGAATGAGCGGTAAGCAACAACACATCCCGGAACGGTGCGAGCAGTTTGAACAGTCGCCGGCGGTCGGCACTGCGGAAGGTTTCGGCATCGTCCTTGGTCTGGAAAAAGGGAATATGTGCGGAAATCACCAGCAGTTTGTTTTTGTCGGCACCGGCCAGATAGCGCGCTAGAAAATGGAACTGCGATTCGCGCAGGCCTCCGATGTAGGCAGGCTTTCCACCAGGCCGGTAGATCACATCATCGAGCACGATGAAGTTGGCGTGCCGTTCTTCCCATGCGAAGGTATCCGGACCGAATTGCGCGCGGAAGCTTTCCAGTGATCCTGCATCACCGGCTGCATCGAAATCGATGTCATGGTTTCCAGCGGCATACAGACGGGGAATACCGAGCAGACTGTCGGCTTTTTTAATCTCCGGCAACAGCGTCAAATCATCATGCACGATGTCGCCGAGGGAGATCCCGAGCGTTGCCGCCGGATTGCCGCGCAGCGGCGCGATGATGTCACGGAGGTAGTAATCGACATCGACGGCCGACTTCGGCTGCGGATCACCGAACACCAGAACCGAAAGCGGCAGCTCCGGATTCTGTGCTTCTGGATTCAGGGCGAATGATTTGCACGCGGTATCGGATTGCACGACGCCGCCGTACCTCAGTTTCGCGTCGGGTCCGGCTTGGTTGGCGAAAAAGTCGGGAAGACCGTCCACGCGCTTCGGCAATGAATAACCGGAAGGCTTAATCACGAACAGGGTTTTTCCGGGCATGGCAGCGAGGCGGTAACGGCCATCGCGGTCACTGCGCACGATATGCACGCCATCGGATACCGCGACACCCGACAATCCGCGTTCGCCGGCATCGAAAACACCGTTGCGGTTGGCATCGATGAATACCCGGCTATCGCAGACTGCAGGCAATAGTGTCGGAAACAGCGCCAGCGCCACTGCCAGAACGGTACCGACGCGCATCATTACTGTACGGCCCTGGCGGCCATCAGCAATTCGCCATGCTCGACCAGATCGACCATACGCTGGACTTCGCCATCCATGGCACGGTCGCCCGGCATGAAGGCGATATGCCGGCGCAGCGCCGACAGTGCCGCCGCCACCGGACGCCCTGGCGTGAATTCGCCAGCCGTGGCAAGTTCAGCGCGCAGGGCTTCGACTTCCGCCATGAAAGCAGCATATTCGGCATCATCGGGATCCGGAGCGCCGTTTATTTTCGAAGCCAAAACCGCATTATCGTGGGTCGCGGCAAGTTGGCGGGCTGCGTTGATCATATCCTTACGGAACTCCAGTGCCTGCGCCGCGGTATAGATTTCCAGGGCGATGACTTTTCCAAGATCATGCGCCATGTCCAACACGTGCCGGGCCTCATTGGCACCCATCGAGACGTGATCTTCGGCATTGGCACTGGTCGGTATCGAATACACCGAAGCCGGATGCGCCCGCGTAGCCAAATCGTTGACGATGGCCGCTGCCGTGTACTGGACGATCATGAATCCGCTTTCTGTGCCGTCCTCGTTGCCGATCAGGAATGCCGGCAAACCGTCATTGGTGGCCGGATCGACGAGCTTGTTGAGGCGGCGCTCGGAGATCGAGGCCAGAACCGGGATCGCGGCTTTGACATAACTCATCACCAATGCCAGCGGCATGCCGTGGAAATGGCCGGCGGAAACGATCTGGTCCTCGATATTGCGGGCGCCTTCCAGTTCCGGAAAGATCAGTGGATTGTCGGTGACCGCATTGAGCTCGACTTCAAGAACCCGCCGTGCCTGTGCCACCGCATCACGGACGGCGCCATGAACCTGCGGAATGCAGCGCAGCGAGTAGCTGTCCTGTGGCTGGTGTTTCTTGCCTCCCCGGAACGGCTTGAAGCGCTGATAGAATTTTTCACGGCCATGGCGTTGGTTGAATGGCACCCAGTCCCAGGAAATGTCGAAGTTCAGCGCATCCAGTGACGGGTCCGGCCAGCATTCCGGCAACCAGGACTTGAACCGTGGTACGAGATGGTAGGCAATATCGGTCAATTTTGATCCGGCCAGGAACTGCTTGAGGTGCTTGGCGGCATGCACCTGGCCGGGATGTGGCCTCAAGGCATGAACATGATCATCGAAAGCACGCATGCGGCCGGCAAACGCATCGAGGGTCATGGCGGCGGCCAGATCGGCGGTGTCACACAGCTCCTCGAGCTTGGCCACGGCCAGGACGCCGGTCGCGAGCATCTGCGCGGTGCCGTTATTCAGCGCCAGCCCTTCCTTGTGCGAAAGCACGATGGGCTGCAATCCCGCCTTGGCCAGCGCTTCCGCACCAATCAGGCGCTCGCCATCGAAAAACGCTTCACCGCCGCCGAGCAGGACGATCGCAAGATGCGACAGCGGCGCCAGATCGCCACTGGCACCGACCGAACCGAGTTTGGGCACCACCGGTACCACGCCGGCGTTGAGCATTGCGGTCAGCGCCTGCAGGGTTTCCACACGGATTCCGGAATGGCCGCGCATCAAGGTGTTGATACGGATAACCATCATCGCGCGCACCACTTCCGGCGCGAAGGGTTCACCCACGCACACGGCGTGGGTAATGATCAGATTGCGCTGAAGTTCCTGCAAGAGGGTTTCACCGCTGCGCCGGCTGTTGCGGATGGGATGCGCGCCCAGCAGCTTGTCGGCATTGGATCCGAAACCGGTGGAAATGCCGTACAGGGGCTGCTGCTGAGTGACCTGTTCGGCCAGAAACTCGGCAGTCGCCGCCACTTTGGGCAACTGTGCCGAGTCCAGAACAACGCTGGCGCCATAGGCCACCGCGACCACCTGCTCATGACTGAGGGTGGTACCGGTCAGGGTAATCGATTTCATAGCCCCCACTCCTTGGCTTGACTCAGGCAGCGCAGCAGATCGGCGCGGGCGATCTCGACCTGCTTGCCGGTCGCCAGATTCTTCAGGCTGACCACGCCCTTGGCGCGTTCGCTTTCGCCGAGCAGGAGCATGTAACTGAAACCGACTTTGTCGGCGTATTGGAATTGCTTGGCCAGCTTCTTGGCTTCCAGCTGCACTTCACAGGCAATCCCTGCCGCACGCAGTTCGCCTGCGATGGCCAGAGATTCGGGAAGGTCGTCATCACTCATCAGACCGATCAGCACCATATGGCTGTGCGGATCGGGAGCCATCAGCCCGGCCTCACGCAACTGCCAGAACAAACGGCTGGCGCCGATGGAAATCCCGACGCCGGGAAGTTTCGATTTGCTGTAGTGGCTGGCGAGATTGTCATAGCGTCCGCCGGAACAGATGGATCCGATCTGCGGATAATCGTCCAAGGTGGTCTCGTAGACCGTGCCGGTGTAGTAATCGAGACCTCGGGCGATTGAAAAATTCAGGGCGTAATTCTTCTCGGGCACGCCGAGATCCTTGAGCATGGTCAATACCATCGACATTTCGGCAACGCCTTCGGCGGTCTGCGGGTAGCGCGTACCGATATCGGACAGAATGGCCAAGGCGGAGGCGTGGCTGCTGGAACGCATGAGAACGAAGCCCAGGATCTGCTCGATGATGGCATGCGCCAAACCGAAGCCCTCGCCTTTCAGGGTCTGCGCCACCGCTTCGGCACCACGCTTGTCAATCTTGTCGATTTCACGCAGCACGGCGGCCTGGCCGTCACCGTCGCCGATGCCGATGGCTTCAAAGAAGCCACGGAGTATTTTCCGGTTATTGAGCGATATGGTGAATGGGCCGATGGCCAGCTCCGAAAAAACCGCATGGATGACCGCCGGGATTTCAGCATCGTAGCGCACCGACAGCGCATCCTTTCCGACCACATCGATGTCGCACTGATAGAACTCGCGGAAGCGTCCTTTCTGCGAGCGCTCACCGCGGTAAACCCGCTGGATCTGGTAACGGCGAAATGGAAAGGCCAGTTGGTGTTCGTGCTCGGCCACATAGCGGGCCAAAGGCACGGTCAAATCGAAACGCAGGGCCAGTTCCGGAGCGCCGCCCTGTTCCAGGGCACCGGTCGACTGCACGAAGTACACCTGTCGTTCGGTTTCGCCCCCGGTTTTGGTCAGCAACACCTCACTCAATTCGAACACTGGTGTTTCAATCGGCAGAAAACCGAAGCGCTCGTAATTGCGGCGGATGACCTCGAGCATGTGGTTGAAGGTGCGTTGCTCGCCGGGCAACAGTTCAAGGGTGCCGGCGGGGGTACGGGGCTTGATCACGATCGACTCCTACATTCAAGCCTTTATTTTAACGGGTTGCCGGCGGTTTCGGAGATTCCATGCGAAATAGCGTCGGAGGGCCCTAAAACAGGGATTTAAGCGACTTCGCTTGGATATTTTTGATGCCAAGTCTTTTCCTGACCCGTCAAAATACGGTAAAATAGCGGAATCGGGGTGTAGCTCAGTCTGGTAGAGCGCTACGTTCGGGACGTAGAGGTCGCAGGTTCGAATCCTGTCTCCCCGACCAACTTTCACAGCGCCGCAAGGCGCTGTTTCAGTTTCTCAAGCCCGAGATTCGCTCCGCCCCCATCGTAAGTGCTTGCGGCCAGGCATTCCTCGGGCGTCCGGGACCGCTACCATCAGCATCGGTCCGATTGCGAGCTACCGGGACATGGGCCAATCTGCAGGCCAAAGCTTGCTAAAATAAGCCCATGAGCCTTCATTTCTACAACAATCTCCACCGCCGGCTGGAAGCCTTTACACCCGCCGATCCGTCCAACATCACCGTCTACCTGTGCGGCCCGACGGTCTATAACTACGTGCATATCGGCAATGCCCGCGGCCCGGTGGTGTTCGATGTTTTGATCAAGCTGCTGCGTCGTCATTTTCCGAAAGTGACTTACGCACGCAATATCACCGATGTCGATGACAAAATCAACGCCGCTGCCAAAGCACTGGATGTTCCGATCTCGACCATTACCGACAAGTACACCGCCATTTACCGCGAGGACATGGCCGCGCTCGGCATCCAGCCGCCCGACATCGAACCGCATGCCACCGATCACATTCCGCACATCATCGCGATGATCGAACGCCTGATTGCTGCCGGACATGCCTATGCCGCCGAAGGCCATGTCCTTTTCGCCGTCGACAGCTACGCCGACTACGGGCAGCTGTCACGCCGCAGCCTCGATGAAATGATTGCCGGCGCACGCGTGGAAGTCGCCCCTTATAAGCGTCATCCGGGTGACTTCGTACTCTGGAAGCCGTCCACACCGGATTTGCCCGGCTGGGATTCGCCCTGGGGCGTCGGCCGTCCGGGCTGGCATATCGAATGCTCGGCGATGAGCGAGGCCCACCTGGGCGAAACCATTGATATCCATGCCGGCGGCGTCGACCTGCAATTTCCGCACCACGAGAACGAAATCGCCCAGAGTACCTGCGCCCATGGCGGCAAGGTATTTGCCCGCTTCTGGCTGCACAACGGCATGCTCAATTTCGGTGGCAGCAAGATGTCGAAATCGGTCGGCAATGTCAGCATTCTGCATGAGCTCTTGGCCAAACATCCTCCCGAGGCGCTGCGCTATGCGCTGCTGTCGGCGCATTACCGCCAGCCCTTGGACTGGTCTGACGCGCTGATTGAACAAAGCATCAGAACTCTGGACCGCCTCTACGGCACCCTGCGTGACCTTTCCAACGTACAGACACCGGACACATCAATTCCCGAATCCATCGAGGCCGCACTGTGCGACGACCTCAACACTCCGCAAGTGCTTGCGGAAATCGCAAATTTGGCCGGTCAAGCACGCCGTAGCGAAGATGCAGCCGAACGCGCCTTGCTGAAAGCCCAGCTGCTGGGTGCAGCATCCGCACTCGGGCTATTGCAGCAGACACCGGAAGCCTGGTTCGCCAAAGGTGCCGATGGCAGTGACGATGCCCGTATCCAGGGATTGGTCGACGAGCGCATCGCTGCCAAGGCCGGCAGGGACTTCGCCCGTGCCGATGCCATCCGCAAGCAGCTGGCCGATGAAGGCATCCTGCTGGAAGACACGCCGCAGGGCGTGCGTTGGAAACGCGCCTGATGCTGTTGCCCACGGAATCCAGCGCTGCCCAAGCCCAGGAAGCCATCATCGAAGAGTTTGCGTTTTTCGGGGACTGGTCGGAACGCTATCAATATCTGATTGATCTCGGGAAACGACTGCCGGATTTTCCCGAGGAATTGAAAACCGAAAGCAATCGCCTGCAGGGCTGTCAGTCGAAAGTCTGGATCGTGCCGCATGTCCAGGATCAGCGGCTATATTTTTCGGCTGCCTCGGACTCCAGCATCGTTTCCGGGCTGGTCTATCTGGCACTGCGGGTCTACTCCGGGCGGACCTCCGAGGAAATCCAGGCAAATCCAGCAGATTTCGTGCAGGCCATCGGTTTAAGCAAACATCTGTCACCGACACGCAGCAATGGCTTTTCCGCATTGCTGGCCTTCATCCAAAAGACTGCAGAGTCCGCATGAATCATCGCCCTGCCCTGCTCAGCGCCACCATAGCCGCCCTGCTAGCCACGACATCGCTTGATGCCGCCAATCCGATGGGACCGGTCAATATTCCGCAACGCTCGGAAATCCCGACATCACAACATGCCCTGGCATTCTTCATCCAACGTTTCCAGAATGATCTGGAAAGCACCGAACATACCTATGACATAACGGCCGGTGTCGCACGTGAGAATGCGCTCCGTAATCTTTATCTCGGCTGGCAGGCCCGGCTGGGTGAGTTCGATACGGCCTCACTCGGCCCTGAAGACCGCATTGATGCCGCGCTGCTTCGGCGCGAACTGAACTACCGGCTCAAGCAGTTGGATTTTGAACGCGCGCGCAATACCCAGGCTTTGGCGCTTTTGCCGGAAGTCGAACTGCTGATTGCAATGGCTGAACAGCGGCGTGCCTTGAAACCCCTTGATGCGAAAAAGTCCAAACGTCTCATTGAACGGGCTGCCGGCGCACTGCAGGCAAACGAAGCGCGTTTACGCAATAATCCGGCTTCGCCGGTCATTGCCCTGCGTGCGTCAATACTGCTTTCTGCATTCCGCGAAGATTTAAAGCAATGGCATACCTTCTATAACGGCTACGATCCGGCCTACTCCAAGCAAGTCGCGAAGCCCTACGAAATCCTCGACAAGCAGTTCGAAGCCACTGCGAAATTCCTGCGCAACGACATCGCCAAGGCATCCGATCCGGAAACCATCATCGGCGATCCCATCGGCCGGGATGGCGTCGAGGCCGCCCTTCGCTATGAAATGATTCCGTATACACCGGAACAGATCGTGCAACTGGCCGAACGCGAATTGAGCTGGTGTCAGGAGGAAATGCGCAAGGCCGCCGCCGAAATGGGTTACGCCGACTGGCATGATGCTCTGGAACATATCAAGAAGGACGGCCCGGCCGTCGGCGAACAGCCCCAATATGTGGTTAAGCTGGCGGATGAGGCCATCGATTTCATTGAAAGCAGACAGCTGGTGACCATTCCCGGACTGGCCAAGCGCGATTGGCGCATGACCATGCTGACCCCGGAATACCAGTTGCAGGCGCCGTTCTTTCTTGGCGGTGAAGATGTCTGGGTCGCCTATCCGCACGACAGCATGCCGGCCGACAAGCAGGCCATGGCCTTGCGTGGCAACAATCGCTATTTCTCACGTGCGGTCGTCCATCATGAGTTGATTCCCGGCCATCATCTGCAGCATTTCTACAACAGCCGTTACAACAGCCACCGCGAGCTGTTCAGCACGCCGTTCTGGAGTGAAGGCTGGGCATTGTACTGGGAATTCCTGCTTTACCAGAAAGGCTTTGCAGAAACCCCCGAGCAGAAACTGGGCATGCTGTTCTGGCGCAGCCACCGCGCCGCCCGCATCCTGTTCTCCCTGTCGTTCCACATGGG